>NZ_JBFBJJ010000001.1:385332-467783 GCF_040686055.1 Microbacterium sp. NPDC086615 | reverse complement strand
TCAGAGAGTTAGCGCTTCTGATCCTCGGGGACCTCGACCCCTACACACCGACCATCACCCCGCGAGCCTCACCCCCACCGGATGTCCGAAGAGCCAGACAACGTTTCACCTTGACGCTCGCGCTCTTGAAGCTCACGAAGCTCTCGTCTGCGTTTATATAACGGACACATCTCGTTCCAATCTTGCCGATTACGCCTCGGCGACTTGGTTCGTGTGGTGCGAACCGTAGCGGTGCACGAGGAGTCGTTTGACATTCACTGACAATTTGTGCTCAGCTGGCAATCATCCTCGTAAGTAAGGCGACCATGACGTCCTTCTCCTTCGGGTCGCTCATCGCCACGAGCAGTGTGGTGGCTGCCAGAGCGTTGTTGGACACGCGCGGAGTGCCATCAACGTTGCTGAGGGTGCCGTTTCTGGCGAGGAAGGTGACGAAAAGAGCGGCAGCGGTGCGTTTGTTGCCGTCGGAGAGCGGATGGTCTTTCACGACCAGGTAGAGCAGGTTGGCCGCTTTCTCCTCGACCGTGGGGTACAGATCCTGACCGCCGAAGGTCTGATATAGCGCCGCGATGATTCCCGCGAGGCCGTCACCTCGTTCGCGACCGAACAACGCGTCGTCGGGAAACTCCTCGCGAAGCTGTTCGATGACGCTGCGTGCCTCATCGACGGTCAGCTCCCAGTCAGGAACAGCTGAGGGGCGGGTGTCGATGTGTCCTTCGTCGTAGTCACGGAGGAGAGTGAACCCGGGGAGGTAACTCTGGAGCACATCGGCGACACCGGACACGAGTTCGTCGCTTGAGCGCCCGAGGATCTGCACGATCGTCCCGAGATGCTCGAGGCGCTGCTCGTTGACGGCGTAGCCACGCACCAGGTAGTCGCGGAGTTGACGTGTTGCCCAGATGCGGAACTGCGTGGCCGTGGCGCTCTTGACCCGGTAGCCGACGGACAGGATGAGGTCGAGGTTGTAAAAGGGGATCTCACGCGCGACCTGGCGCGTGCCTTCCGTACGAACCTGTCGGAAATTCCGACAGGTTGCCCCCTCGTCGAGTTCGCGTTCATCGTAGACGTGCTGGATATGCTCCACGACGTTCGTCCGCGAGGTCTGGAACAGCTCCGCGATCTGCTGTTGGCTCAGCCACACCGTCTCGGCATCGAGCCGGACGTCAAGGGCCGGGGCGCCGTCTTCTCGCGTGTAGAGGATCACCTCGCCGGATGGCTGTTGGTCGGTCATGCCGCGGTCTTCCGATCCTGCATGTCCTCATCTTGCCCTGGGATCTCCCAGTGGTCCGGGATCATGGAGATGAGGTAGCTGCGGTTCCTCATGAAGTTCGGGTCGTCGTCGTTCTCCATCATGGCGATGCCGTCGTAGAGCGCCTGGCGGGTGATCCGGTTGAGTTCCGCCATCTGAGCGTCCGAGAGGTGCCTCACGTGCAAGTCCTCCATCGCGTTTCGAATTTGCATCGCCAGGAGCATGGCGTGCTGCTGCGGGGGAGTGAGGCGGGCGAAAGAGGAAGCATTCATCTGCCCCGAAGTATGCGAAACTATGTTCGATATGTCAATGGGGAGGAGCGTGGGAACCACTCGGGTCCACCCGCCTGAACGGGCTGTGCCTTGTCTTCCAGAAGCAAAGAGCGTCATCGATACCGCTCACGCTCTGCAATCCACTCCCAGCAACCTTTATCTCAAGGCGATTTGTTCCAGTAAGCGCGAGATGGTGGGGCTTGTTGAGAGGTACTCGAATAATTCGTCAGGGGTGGTGAAGCTGCGCCAACTGGCAAATCTGAAGCCGTGCCGGGTTGTGATGGACAGCCGCCCCGTACCTCGCCGAGCTCGACGACTGACCGACGCAGAGAAGATGGCGTTTGTTGAGGGCTACAAGCAGGGAGAGCTGGTCGCAGATCTGGCCCGTCAGCTTGGAGTGCATCGCACGACGCTCGACATGCTGGTTGCTCGTTTGAAGCTGAGCCGGGTAGATCCAAATGAGGTGCCGGCGAAGGTACGTGATGACCTGGTTGAGAAGTACCGGGCGGGGGAGTCCCTAGCTGCGATCGGCGATCGGCTCGGGTTCAGCGCCAACAAGGTGCAGCGGCTGCTCGTGTCGATGGGTGAACCGATCCGCCCACGTGGCCCAAGGAAGCCAACGATTACGAGCGAGCAGGTCAATCGGATGGTCTCGCGGTATGAGCAGGGCGAGGCGATCTCAGCTATCGCAGACTCCGCTGGAGTGAGCTATGCGCAGACGAGGTCGTGCTTGATGGAGGCAGGCGTTCAGATGCGGCCGCGCGGGGGAGCGCGGTGAGCTAGGCGGCCTTCTTCTTCTCGGCTTTGTCTCGCGCGATGGCAAGAAGTACACGGGATAGCTTGTCGAAGTCGACATCCGGTCTAACGAGTGCTTCGGTGCGGATGACAAATGACTTGTTTGTGCGCCTCCTGCCAGGAGTCTTTTTCGGTGGCGGTGGTGCCGACTCAAGCTGCGCAATGACCTTGCTGAACTGGGCATACGCCTTGCCGGCACGGTGGGGGAGGCTTGGCCACTTCGCCGTGACCGCCTGGCGATACGTGACAGCCTGATCTTCCGTGAGGTCCATGCTGGGTTGGTACAAGCCCGGTGTCCTGCCCGCCATCGTCCTCTTGCGGTGCGATAGTGATCCGGCCTGCGATGTAGTGCTCTTTTTGCTCGAACTCGTTCACCCACGCTTCAAGTTGCTCCCGAGAACAGCGGGGCGGCGAAGCGTCAATGTCGTGCATGCAGAAAGTCTCACATTCACGCACCGAGCAAATCGACCCCGCCGATGGTGTCCATTCCTGCGAGCGCACGCCGCCGCGCTGCCGTCGCGCGGCTAGGTCTTCGCAGCCTCGGCGATGCTAGATGGTGTCGAAGCGGATGTCGTCCTCGTCGTAATCGGTCGCTATACCCGGTAGCCAAACGTGGGGGTCGCCGTCCGCGGTTTGAGCGATGAGCGGGACAGTGGAAACGGAGATGACGATGGATGTCGTGGTCGTAACGAAGAAGCTGAGTCGGTGGCCGCCGTCGGCGGTGACGTTGAGGAAGCCGCCTGCGGCGCGGGCGGCTCGGAGGGTTTGCTCCCGCAGGTCATCGAGGCTCTCGAGCGGGCCGAGCGCGAAGCTCGTGCCGTCGACTGTGACGGTGACCCGCTCGATGCTGTTGCCCATGCGCGGACGGTATGTCGGCCTGCCATCAGCTTCGCCCGGGGTTGCGTTGAGGGAGTCCGCATGGCACACTTCGCGCGTCAGTGGCGGGGCACGTATAGGGGCACAAGGCGAGGGCGCGCACCAGGGGTGTCGGGCAGCGCCTCGCCGGGAAACCTTGCTCCCAGGTCCCGCCGCTCGCCGCTCGCCCCCACCTGACGGCGGTGCCCGGGAGCGTGCCCACAAGGGCGGTCAAGCGTGTGACTCGCACTCGCGAGCGTGGTCGCCACGGTGAGCGATCCAGAGGGCGCTCTTGACGTCGTCAGGAGCGTCGAGCGAAGCGGATCCCCCATCCAACCGCAGCCCACTGCCTCTCAGCGCTGAGGGTCGCAAATCCGATGACTCGGCGGGCACACCCCCGCAACGAAGTCGTCCTCCAGCTGCCTCCAGCTGACCCGCGCGACTTCTTCTTCTTGCTTCGAGAGAATCTCGGGGATGGACTCATGCATCCCGCGCGTTGACCACGGGCGGCCGGCTGGGTGTCTTTGCTGCGGTTCGGCTACGGCGTCGCCGGTGTTTGCTCGAATGTGATCAGGCCAGCCTCGCGGGCGATGGCGTCGGCTCGAGATGCTTCTGCCTCTGCTGCTGCCGCCAGCCTGGCGTGCGCGGTGAGGTGATCCTTTTGGATCTTCGCGGTGATGGCTGCGAGGTGGTCGGCGAGGAATGTTGCCAAGCCGGATTTGAGTTCTTCGAGATTGGTGTTCGCGATTTCGAGGCGCCGGTCCGACACGCGGAGCGTGACCGAAGGATAGCCAGCGTCAGAGAGGGCCTGTTGGGTCGTTGGGGAGTGCAGTGCGGTCACTTCTTCTGCCTGTGGGCGGCGGTTGAAGACGGCGTCGACCTGGTAGGTGTTGGGCGCGGTCAGTGTCCCGAGTCTGGGCGGCAGCGATCCAGGGAGAACGGACGTGAGGCCGAGGGGGTTCGGGTATACCGAGGGGGTGGGCGTTGTGTGCGGCTTTGATGCTGTGGAGGACGTGTCGGTGGTCATGGGTCTCGGGGACCCCTCTCTGGGGTTGCGTGTCCGCGGGGGCGCAGAGGCCGCCTAGGAGGCGCGTCGGCGGTTGCGGGTTCGGATGAGTCCGAAGATGAGGGTGCCGATGAAGAGCACGATGCCGATGATGGCGAGCCAGAGCAGGCCCTCGAACGTGAATCCCACGATCGTCAGCACCGCCCAAGCGACGAGGAGGATGACGAGTGTGAGCCACATGTTTGTGACTCTACGCCTAATATTCGAGTTGGGTGTCAATTCTTTTGCCCAAAAAAGAGGGCGGGCTGGAATTGAGATTTTGGGAAGAGTTGCTCCACGCAATTTCGGGGCGAGCGAGCACGCATCGACAGTTGCCCGATTTGCGAAATCTGCCGTCGCATAGTGTCGCGGTCATCGGCACGCAATATCTCGTGAACGACGTCGAGCGTCAGGACGTCGGTGATCGTCTCTACGTGTTGCGCTCCGGCAAGCTGCGCGAGGGCAGGGCAAGGTCGGTGGCCGTCTTCTCGAACGGTCGAAACCTGGGTCGTTTGTCCCCCGAGGCAGCTCAGCCGCTGGCGGCGGCGCTTGCGAAGCTGGGCGGTGCCGCCGTGGTGAACGGAACGGGTGTGCGCACAAGCGGGATCCGCCTGTGGGTCGACGTCCCTGACACGGACGCGCTGAACGCCTTCGCAGCATATTGGCAGCTTCGAGAATAGTTCGCGAAATTCCGGCGAATATCAAAAAGTAAGACCGCCGCTGAGAGTGATATATACGAAAGTGAACATACGACGCGCGTAACCTGTTGGTAAGTCCTCGGCGACCGCCATCGGCTTCAGGCCTCACCGGTCACGACGAAACCGAGGAATGGAAATGCGCTCACCGGTCATTGAATCCCGACTGGGTCCTATTCGCCAGACCTACGCAGGGACGACGGAGTTCCCCCCGATGGCGAAGGCCTACACCGAGCTGTCTCAGGTCGTTCGAGAGACCGGTCTCCTGCTGCGTGCACAGCGCTTCTACGCCGTCGTCGGCCTCGTGCTCGCGGTCGGGTTCGCCGGGGCCATCGCCGGGTTCGTCCTCTTCGGCGACAGTTGGTATCAGCTGCTCATCGCTGCCGCACTGGGCGTCCTGTTCACCCAGGTGGCATTCCTCGCCCACGAGGCCGCGCACAAGCAGATCCTCGCCTCCGGTCCCGGGAACGAACGCCTCGCGCTGTGGCTGGGAGCCGGCGTCGTCGGTCTGAGCATGTCGTGGTGGGGTGCGAAGCACACCCGCCACCACGCCAACCCGAACCGCGTCGGCAAGGACCCGGACATCGAGGTCGACACGGTCTCCTTCCTCGAGGCCGACGCGGCGAAAGCACGTGGCTTGCGGCGATGGATCACCCAGAGGCAGGGCTGGCTCTTCTTCCCCCTCCTCACGCTCGAGGGCGCCAACCTTCACTTCCTCGCGTTCAGACACCTTCTCTCCCGCGGCGAGGTGAAGGGACGCCGCCGCGAGCTCGCGATCCTCGCGCTTCGGTTCTCGGTCTTCGTCGCCCCGGTGTTCGTCTTCCTTCCTCTCGGGATGGCGTTCGCGTTCCTGGGCGTCCAGCTCGCCGTGTTCGGCGTGTACATGGGCGCATCGTTCGCCCCCAATCACAAGGGCATGGCCGTCATCGCCCCGAACGCGAAGCTCGACTTCTTCAGCAAGCAGGTCCGCACCTCACGCAACATCACCGGCGGGTGGTGGGCGACGTGGCTCATGGGCGGCCTCAACTACCAGATCGAGCATCACCTGTTCCCGAACATGCCCCGGCCGCATCTGAGCCGGGCCCGCGCGATCGTCAAGGAACACAGCGAGACACTGAACGTCCCCTACGTCGAGACCAGTCTCTGGCGTTCGTATGGCATCGTCATCGCATATCTCAACCGTGTCGGCCTCGCGGCCCGCGACCCCTTCGAGTGCCCCATGACCTCCGCGGCCGCCCGAGCCTGATGCGCGACGTCCAACGTCACGGATGCCACGTGCCAGTAGCCGCGTCGGTTGCAGTCGGCAGGTGTACCCGGACGATGGGCCGTCTCGGGATCGTCTATCGTCACGCTTGCCGCGCGCGTAGAGTCCAGCTATGAGCGGCGCATCGACGGACGACGAAGACGGCAACACCTCGGGTGAGTCGCGACGCAGCCGTGCCCGGCGGATACGGTGGACGACGGCGACCGGTGAGCATTGGCAGGGCTATGCCGCGACCAATGAGACACAAGCTCGGCGCGATGCGGAGATCGAACGCGACAGGCGTTCGACCGACGACGAGGTTGCGCGGGAACACTGGGATGACGATGGCGGACCGAATCTGCCTCCACATCCGCCAAGTACTCGATCTCATTCGCCTCATCCCATCAAGCATTTCCCACCTCTCTGAGCGAGGTGCGCTGGCCTGATGATCCCCCAACGTTCCGCTTGCCTGGACTGCAGTAACCATGCCGTCGGAATACACAGTCAACGGTGATCCGCGACGGCTTCCACTGAGATCGCAGCGATGGGTCGAGAGATGAGTCCAGCGACTGTCGTACGGGAGCCGGCCACACCCCGCAGAGTGAAGGCGGAGAGTGGGCCCGGAGGGGCTCGAACCCTCGACCCGCGGATTAAAAGTCCGATGCTCTGCCAACTGAGCTACAGGCCCTCGCTCCCAGCCTAGCGGGCGCGACGGGGGTGCCGTGCTCACCGGCGGGAGCGGGCGACGATCCAGAAGAGGTACGCGCCGCCCACCGCCGCTGTCAGCAGGCCCACGGGGATCTGCACGGGAGCAAGAGCCCGCTGGGCCACGACGTCGGCCACGATCAGCACGACGGCACCCGTGAGGGCCGAACCGACGAGGGGGATGCCGCTCGCGCCCATCGCGCGACGAGCCAGCTGCGGCGCGGCGAGGGCGACGAAGCCGATCGGGCCTGCGACCGCTGTCGCCGTCCCGGTCAGAAGGGCGGCGACGACCACGAGCGACAGACGCACGCGGCCGGTGCGGACGCCCAACGAGCGCGCGGTGTCGTCGTCGAACTCGAGGGCGCGATAGTCGCGATGGAGCGCGACCAGCACCGCGCTCAGCACGCCGAGCGCGGCGAGGAGCAGCACGACGTCATTCGCGGAGGTGGCGGCGAGACTGCCGTGGAGCCACTGCGTCGCGTTCCGCGCGACGTCGAGCGGAGCGCGCGTGAGGAGATAGTCGTTGACGGCGGCCAGGAGCGTTGTGAGGGCGATGCCCGCGAGGATCGTGCGCTCCCGGGAGATCCCGACGCTGCGAGCGATCCCCATCACCACGATGACCGTGAGCAGGCCTCCCGTCCACGCCCCGATGGCAGGAGACGGGGGAGGAGAGATGAGGGTCAGCCCGATGAGCGCCCCGGTCGCCGATCCGGCGGTGAACCCGACGATGTCGGGACTCGCGATCGGGTTTCGGGCCAGGGTCTGGAAGACCGCGCCGGCCATTCCCAACGCGGCCCCGATGAGAAGGGCGGCGGCGAGGCGTGGCATCCGCATGCCCATGACGACGACGGTGGTTCGGGCGTCGGCGTCTCCGGTGAGAGCGGATGCGACATCCCCGAGCGACGCGTCGAACGAACCCGTCGTGAGGCCGACGGCGGCTGCGCCCACAGCGACAGCGATCAGGATCGCCGCGACCGCGAGGGGGCGTCCGCGTCGCGACAGCCGGGTTCGAGAGGGCGCGCTCATCGGCTCCTCCGCAGGATCAGCCAGAGCAGCAGCGGCGCGCCGAGGAAGGCGGCGACGATGCCGGCCTCGACTTCGCCGGGGAGGGCGATGACGCGTCCGACGATGTCGCTCGCAAGCGTCAGGGCGGCACCCGTGACCGCCGCGAGCGGCAGGGACACCGGCACGGAGCCGCCGACGGCACCGCGGACGGCGTGGGCGACGAGGAGGCCGATGAACGCGAGCGGCCCCGCCGCCGACGTCGCGGTCGCGCAGAGGACGGTGATCGCCGCGCCCGAGGCGATCGTCACGAGGGCAGGGGAGACCCCGAGGGATCGGGCCAGGTCCCGTCCCAACTGGAGGTGGTCGAGGCCGCGCGCGACGAGGGCGGCCAGCATGATCCCGACGACCGCGAACGGCCACAGCTGCGCCGAGACTTCGGCATCCCTCCGTTCGAACGATCCGACTGCCCAGAATCGGAACGACTCGAACGTGGCGTCGTCGGCGAGGGTGATGATGCCGACGATGGCGCTGAGGCAGGCGCTCAGCGCGACCCCGGCGAGGATCAGCCCCACGGTGTCGTTTCGGCGATCGGGCCGCGCGGCGGCGTTCACGAGCAGGGCGGCTCCGCCGGCGCCGGCGAAGGCGAACCACACGTAACCGCTCGCCGTCCCGACGCCGAAGGTGGCGATCGCGACGACCACGCCGAGCGCGGCGCCCGCGTTCACCCCGAGAAGCCCGGGGTCGGCGAGCGGGTTCCGGGTGAGCGCCTGCATGAGGACGCCGGCGACCCCCAGGCACGCTCCGGCGAGGAGCGCCGTGAGGGTGCGCGGCACACGGAGCTCATGGACGATGACGCCGACGGCATCCTGTCTCTCGGAGAACAAGGCCGAAAGCACATCCGTGGGCGCGAAGGCGCGCGAACCGACGGCGAGGCTCGCGACGACGAGCACGGCGAGGAGCACGGACACTGCGAGCGTGAGCACGACCGCGCGAGAACGCGCCGCTCGACGACGCGCAATCAGCTGCCCCGCGATCCCCGGCGAGGTGACAGCGGCCGAATCGAGCACAGAGGTAAGGTTATCCTAACCGTGTGACCCTCTTTCGTTTCTCGTCTCCGCACGTCCGTCATCGTCCTAGACGAGCGATCCTTGCCCTCGGGGCGGCCCTCGTCCTCACACTCAGCGGCTGCGCTGGGGCCGGTGCGCCGACGTCGACCGTCGACGCCGAGGCTGCTGCCAGCGGCGACTGGGTGGTCTCGCGCGACCTCGAGCCCGGGATGGGTTCGAGTGAGGCCGACGGGGTCTTCCCCCGCGAGGTGACCCACTTCGGGGGTGTCACCCAGATCCCCGCGCAGCCCACACGGATCGCCGTCGTCTCGACCGGTCAACTGGACGCCCTCCTGGCGCTCGGAACCGTGCCGGTCGCGGCGACGCGCGCCGAGAACAGCGGCCTCGTCCCGCAGTACTTGCAGGATGCCTTCCCCGAAGAGGCCGCGCCGCTCGCCGCGATGGCCGACATCGGCAAGCGGACGGAGCCCGACCTCGAGGCCATCGCCCAGGCCGACCCCGACCTGATCCTCATCAACTCAACTCGCGGCACGGAGCTGTACGACGCGCTCTCCGCGATCGCCCCCACTGTCCTCACCAAAGGCAACGGCGTGAACTGGAAGAGCGACTTCCTGCTCATCGCCGACGCCCTCGGTCAAGAGGGAGAGGCGCGCGGCATCCTGGATTCGCTGCAGACGGACAGCGCGGCGTTCGCCGAGACGCACGCCGCGGGCGAGCCGACGGTGTCGTTCCTGCAATCCACGGGGGACCGCACGCGCATCATGGGGGTGCCGTCGTTCGCGGGGGGTATCGCCGAAGACCTCGGGCTCGGGCGACCCGCCTCGCAGCAGTTCGATGACACGTCGCAGGACATCAGCGCCGAGCAGATCGACCTGGCCGACTCCGACCACGTGTTCTACGCGGGCATCGGTCAGGGGACCGCGTTCATCGAAGACGCGCCGCTGTGGAAGACGCTCGGCGCCGTCGCCGACGGCCGTGCCGTCGCGGTCGACTACGACCCGTGGTTCACCAACGCCGGGCCCGTCGCGGCACGCCTCGTTCAGGATGAGATCGTGCGCGCGGTGGACGGCAACTGACCGCCGACACGAAAGAGCGAGAGCCGGACCCCCTCGCCTGGGGTCCGGCTCTCGCCGTCAGGTCCGGTCGATCATCGACCGGTCGGGTGCGTGACGATCACGCACGCGAGGACTTACGCCGGGGGCATCAGCACCGTGTCGATGAGGTAAACGGTCGCGTTGGCGGTCTTCACGCCACCGCAGATCACCTTGGCGTCGTTGACCATGAGGTTGTCGCCCGAGCCCGAGACGGTGACGTCCTGGCCCTCGACCGTGGCGTGGGTGCCGTCGATCTCGGACGGGCTGAGCTGACCGGCGACCACGTGGTACGTGAGGATCTTGCTCAGCGCGGCGCTGTCGGTCTTGAGGCCGTCGACGGTCGCGGCGGGGATCTTGGCGAACGCGTCGTCGACCGGAGCGAACACGGTGAACTCGCCGCCGTTGAGCGTGTCGACCAGGTTCACGTCGGGGTTCAGCTGGCCGCTGACGGCGGCGGTGAGCGTCTTCAGCAGCGGGTTGTTCGAGGCGGCGGTCGCGACCGGGTCAGCGGCCATGCCTTCGACCGAACCGGCGCCCGAGGGGACGGCGGCGGCGTAGTCGGCGCAACCGGGGCCGACGAGGTCGGACGCAGCGTCCATCGAGCCCGAGGAGGCCGAGGGCGACGCTGCCATCGAGGGGGCGCTGCTGGTCTCTTCGCTCATGGAACCGCCCGAGGTGGTGCCACCCGAGCAGGCGGTGAGGGCGAAGGCCGAACCCAGAACGAGGGCGAGACCGGCGACGACAGGCTTCTTGTTGGTGAGCATGACATTCCTCCGAAATCGTTCGGACCACTTTCGCGATCCGTCAGGGACACCCTGGTGCGGGTGGTTCGCCGTGGAGCGGCTTACACGGGGTCTTCGGGGCCCCCGGGAGATCGGATTGGCGCCGAGGCGGAATTTCTCCTCGAGTACGCGGCGACCGGATGGAAAACTCCAGGTGAGAGGGGCGGAAAGATTCTCGGGAACATTTTCTGATCCGCTCGTTGGGAGGTCGATCCCAGCGCATAACGGTTCCGTACCCGATGTCTCGACGCGCGGACACCCGGTCGGGTCGCGTCCTCGACGTACGAGAGGATGGATGCCATGGTGATCGACGGCTTCGACCTGCCCGACGAGGGCTCGGATCGCGTCGACCACGTGGGCGATCTCATCCAGCGAGTCGCGACGGGCGACCGCGACGCATTCGCCGAATTGTACGACGCCCTGTCGCCCCGGGCGTTCGGTCTCATCCTGCGTGTGCTCGTCGACCGGGCGCAGAGTGAAGAAGTCCTTCAAGAGGTCTTCCTGGAAGTGTGGCAATCCGCCGCGCGTTTCACTCCGAAGAGAGGACAGGGAAGGTCGTGGGTTCTCACGATCGCACACCGCAGGGCGGTGGACCGCGTGCGGTCCGCGCAATCCAGTGTCGATCGAGATGTGCGCGCGGGCTTCCGCGATATCGACGTTGCCTATGACAACGTCTCCGAAAAAGTCGAGATGAAGATCGAGGGGCGACGCGTCGTCGATGCATTGGCGGCGCTTCCCGAGGCCCAGAAAGAAGCGCTCACGTTGGCCTACTTCGGTGGATACAGCCAGAGTGAGATCGCTACTCTCGTCGGTGCGCCCCTCGGGACGATCAAGACGAGAATGCGTGACGGCCTGTCGCGTTTGAGGATGGAAATGGGGGTGGACAAGTGAACGAGAGGGAATTCGCCGACCTCGCAGCCGGTCACGCGCTGAACGCGCTATCCGACGCTGACGAACGCGCGTACCAGGAGGCGCTTGCGAGCAATCCCCATTGGGAGTCGCACGTCCGCGACGCGGCCGAGGCGATCGCCGCCCTGAGTGCGGTCGTCGAGCCCGTCGACCCGCCGCCGTCGGTGCGCGCCTCCCTCATGGCTCGTATCGCCGACCTTCCTCAGCAACCCGTCGCGCCGGCCACCACCCCCGAGGTCGCCCGCGACGACGAGGACTACGCGGCGGCAGGTCCCGCGCCGGTGATTCCGGATGCCACTTCCTCGCGCCCCGCGAGCTGGGGCCGTCGTCGCTGGTTCACGCTCGCGGCATCCATCGTCGCCGTTCTGGTCCTCGGCTTCGGGGCGGCGTCGCTCGGTCAGTACCTCACGCGCCCCGCGGCCGTCGTCGCCCTGCAGCAGATCGAGAGCGCGCCCGACGCACGGTCCGCCTCGGTGTCGATGCCGGACGGGGGCTCCGCGACCGCGCACTGGTCGGCTTCGACCGGGCAGAGCGTGCTCGTGGCAGACGGCATGCCGGCGCTCAGCGACGACCAGACCTACGAACTGTGGTTCGTGCGGGGCGAGATGCCGATCGCCGCGGGCATTTTTGAGACGGATGCCGAGGGTCGGGCGACGGCGATGCTCGAGGGAGAATTCCACTCGGGCGACGTCATCGCGGTGACGGTCGAACCGGCGGGCGGATCGCCCGACGGGACGCCGAGCTCCGCGCCGGTCGTGGCGGTCGCCACCGCGTGAGGCTGCTCGAGCGAGGTCCCTGAGCCTCGCGACGGAGGTCCCTGAGCTTGTCGAAGGGACCGGACCCTCGTCCCCGGCTGACCGCCTAGCCTGGAACGATGAGCGATTCGCCGCGCGAGTTCCACAAGCCGATCCGACGCCCCGCCGAACTGTTCGACCGCCTCTTCGCCGCCGACGACCCCGCCGAGGTCTCGCGCGTCGCGCACAGCACCGCTCACGCTCTCCTCGCGCGCGTCCGCGCGGATCCGAGCGTCGACATCGTCGAGCGTCTCGTCGCGTTCACCGACGATCACGGCATCGACGACATCGCCGAGTTGTGGTCGCGGTCACCCGCGCGCTCCCTCCCGGGGGCACTGTGGCGTCTCTACCTGCTGCAGCTCATGATCCACGACGATGCGGCGACGGCGGCCCTGCTGTACGAGCGAGGGCGGGTCGAGATGGCGACGGTCGACCCCGTCGTGGTCGGCGCCCCTGCGCCCGCCGGTCCCGAGGAGCTCGTGCAGCTGATCGACACGATCCTCAGGGGACTGTTCGAGGGCGATTTCGCCGTGGCGCTGGACCGCGCCGCCGCGTTCTGCCGTGTGCAGGCGTCGGGGTCGACGCATCTCGCCGACGACTACGAGAACACCGAGTCGGAGCGGGCTTCGGCGTTGACCACGCGGGCGCTTCGGCTGTCGACATACGCCGAAGATCTGTCAGCGGCCGCGGCGCTGTGGCGGCGGGATGCGCTGACCTGACGGTGCTGCCGGTCCCTTCGACAAGCTCAGGGACCTCGCGTGAGCGGGCGGCCTCGCGGGAGCCGTGCCTGGCGTGGAGCCGGTGGCTGAGCTTGTCGAAGCCACCCGCGGGAGGAACACACCGCAGAAAAGAAAAGTGCCGGACCGCAGAACGCCTCTCGGCGCATGGCCGCTCAAAGCGGCAGAAGATGGAGCCCGGGGTTACTGCGGCCCGGCATGAAAAGTGTAACAAGCGTCAGCCGCCGACATTCCCTCCGAAGGCCCCGTTGACACGACCCGGGCGTGTCGTAGCCCGAGCGTAGGCTCGCTCCATGGCCTTACGTTTCGCCCTCATGATCGACCCCGTGGCATCCGATGATCGACGCGAGAGCTTCGACGACGCCTTCACCGTGGTCGACCCGCTCGGTCCGGCGCTGCCTCTCGGCGAGCTGAGCGCGCAGCGCGGCGACGGCGTCTTCGAGTCGCTCGGTGTGGTCGACGGGCACGCTCAAGAGGTCGGTCCGCACCTTGATCGGCTCGCGCATTCCGCGCAACTGCTCGACCTCCCGGCGCCGAACGCGGCGCAGTGGCGAGCGGCGATCGCGCGCGTCGCCGCCGAAGCCGGGCCGGGGGAGAGCGTGATCAAGCTCATTCTCAGCCGGGGCGTCGAGGAGGGGGCGTCGCCGACCGCGTGGGTCACCCTCGCCACCGCGCCCGAGAACACGCGCGCGCGCACCGAAGGGGTGCGCGTCGTCACCCTCGATCGCGGTTACCAGCTCGATGTCCCCGGGCGCGCGCCGTGGCTGCTGCTCGGGGCGAAGACGCTCTCCTACGCCGTCAACATGGCCGCGATCCGCGAGGCGAAGCGGCGGGGAGCCGACGACGCCGTGTTCGTCACGACCGACGGTTACGTGCTCGAGGCGCCCACGGCATCCGTCATCCTCCGCTCCGGGAACAGGTTCGTCACGCCCGAGCCCGCAGCCGGAATCCTGCACGGGACCACTCAGCGAAGCCTGTTCACCCACCTCGCGCACCGCGGCTTCTCGACCGTCTACGAGCCGGTGCTCCTGAGCGACCTCAGAGCCGCGCATGCCGCGTGGTTGCTGTCGAGCGTCCGCCTGGCCGCGCCGATCTCGGCGGTTGACGGTGTCGACAAGCCCGTCGATCGCGATCTGACCGACGAGTTGAACGCGTACCTGCTCTCGCCGCGCGACTGACCGTCGAAACGACGATGGCCCCGCCGAAGCGGGGCCATCTCGCGTGACGCGGGCTTATCCGAAGCGTCCCGAGACGTAGTCCTCGGTCGCCTGGACGGTCGGGGCGGTGAAGATCGCCGAGGTGTCGTTGTACTCGATGAGCTTTCCGGGCTTGCCGGTTCCGGCGATGTTGAAGAACGCCGTCTTGTCGCTCACGCGCGAGGCCTGCTGCATGTTGTGCGTCACGATCACGATCGTGTACTCGCTCTTCAGCTCGCCGATCAGCTCCTCGATCGCGAAGGTCGAGATGGGGTCGAGGGCCGAGCACGGCTCGTCCATCAGCAGCACGTCGGGCGAAACGGCGATCGCGCGGGCGATGCACAGGCGCTGCTGCTGACCACCGGAAAGGCCGCCGCCCGGCTTGTCGAGGCGGTCCTTGACCTCGTTCCAGAGGTTGGCGCCCTGCAGCGACTTCTCGACGAGGGCGTCGGCGTCGCTCTTCGACATGCGCTTGTCGTTGAGCTTCGCGCCGGCCAGCACGTTCTCGCGGATCGACATGGTGGGGAAGGGGTTCGGACGCTGGAAGACCATGCCGACGTGGCGGCGCACGAGCACCGGGTCGACCCCGGGGCCATACAGATCGTCGCCGTCGATGAGCACGCGGCCCTTGACGTGTCCGCCGGGGATGACCTCGTGCATGCGGTTCAGCGTGCGCAGGAACGTGGACTTCCCACAGCCCGAGGGGCCGATGAAGGCGGTGACCGAACGCGGCTCGATGTCGATCGAGACGCCCTCGACCGCGAGGAAGTCGCTGTAGTAGACGTTGAGGTCCTGGACCTCGATGCTCTTGGACATTGGGGGAGTGCCTTTCCGCGCTCAGCGGGTCTTCGGCGCGAACAGGGCCGCGACGATCCGGGCGATCAGGTTGAAGATGACGACGAGGACGACGAGGAGGAAAGCCGCGCCCCAGGCGTTGGCCTGAGAGGCGTCGATGTCTTGCCCGGGGAAGCTGTACGCGGTGTACGCCATGACCGGCAGGGTCTGCATCGGACCCTCGAAGGGGTTGGAGTTGAAGTTGTCGGTGAAGCTGGCGGCGATGAAGATCGGTGCCGTCTCACCCACGACGCGCGCCACGGCCAGCACGACACCGGTGATGATGCCCGAGGCCGCCGTCCGCAGCACGACCTTGACGATCGTCGCCGAGCGGGGGACGCCGAGGGCGAGCGACGCTTCGCGCAGGTCGGCCGGCACCAGGCGCAGCATCTCTTCGGTCGAGCGGATGACGATGGGGATCATCAGCACGCACAGGGCGATGGATGCCGAGAACCCGCTGAACGCCTTCGGACCGACGATGAGGCTGAACAGCGAGAACGCGAACAGACCCGCGACGATCGACGGGATGCCGGTCATCACATCGACGAGGAAGGTGATCGTGCGACGCAGCGGGTTGGTCGGCAGTGCGTACTCGACGAGGTAGACGGCCGCGAGGACGCCGACGGGGACGGAGATGAGCGCGGCGATCCCCGTGATGATCAGGGTGCCGGTGATGGCCTGCCACGCACCGGCGGTCGCGACGACCTCGAGGGTGTTCGGATCGAAGGAGCTTCCGCCGACCTGGGTGATGAACTGCAGGTTCACCACGGCGAGTCCCTTGGAGATCACCGTCCACAGGGTCGACACGAGCGGTGCGAGGGCGAGAAGGAACGCGGCGGTGACCAGCCCGCGGACGATGCGGTCCACGGCCTTGCGACGGTTCTCGACGATCGCGGAGCCGACGCCGATCGCGATCAGGTAGATCACGGCGGTCAGGATGAGCCAGACCGCGAGGTTGAAGCCCCCGAAGAGGAGCTGCACCGCGGCGATGACGACGGCGACGCCGACGAGCAGCGCGGGTTCGATGAACCGCGGAAGCTGGCCGCTGGTGAGGGCCAGGGGAGCCGAGGACGGGACGGCGGAGGCGGTCACGAGCGCTTTCCTCTCTTGCGGCCCTTCGCACCTGGTCCCGTCGCCGAGATGATGTAGCGCGCGAGCATGTTGACCGCGAGCGACACGACGAAGAGCATGAGGCCCGTGCCGATGAGCGCGGAGCGCTGCAGGTCGGTCGCGATCGGGAAGTTCAGGGCGATGTTGGCGGCGATGGTCTGGGAGTTGTAGCCGTCGGTGAGCAGGAGCACTGAGTAGATGAGGCTCGGCGAGATGATCAGGGCGATGGCCATGGTCTCGCCGAGGGCACGGCCGAGACCGAGCAGCGTCGCCGAGACCATGCCGCTGCGCGCGTAGGGGAAGACCGCCAGGCGGATCATCTCCCAGCGCGTGGCACCGAGGGCGAGAGCGGCTTCCTCGTGCAGGCGCGGGGTCTGCAGGAAGATCTCCCGGGTGATCGAGGTCACGATCGGCAGGATCATGACCGCGAGCACGACGCCACCGGTGAACATCGTGGAGCCGGTGGTCGACACGGGGCCCTGGAAGAGCGGGATCCAGCCGAGGTACTCGTTGAGGAACTGGCTCACCGGCAGCAGGAGCGGGCGCATCACGATGATGCCCCAGAGGCCGAAGACGATCGAGGGCACCGCGGCCAGCAGGTCGACGATGTAGCCGAGCGCCCCGGCGATCTTGCGGGGTGCGTAGTGCGAGATGAACAGCGCGATGCCGATGGCGACGGGGGTTCCGATCACCATCGCGATGAGCGCCGCCCAAATGCTGCCGAAGAGCAGCGGACCGACGTACTCCCAGAAGCTCGACCAGTTGCGGTTCTGGTAGCCGGCGAGGTCGCCCTCGCTCCAGTTCGCCGTGATGGCCGGGAGGCCCCGGATGATCAGGAAGATGGCCACACCGGCGAGGATGACCATGATCGACACGGCGGCCGTGGTCGACAGGCCGAGGAAGACGGTGTCGCCGACGCGACGCTTCCCGACGATGCTGGCTTTCGGGGTGCTCGGTGTCGCGGCGTCGGTCGCGGCGTCACTCACGGTGTCAGTCACGGGGGACCTCATGCTCGGCACGGATCAAGGGGTGCTCCTCGGTCGGGTTCTCTCTGAGGATGTTCGGCTCAGCGGAACGGTCGATGCGGAATCGACCCCTCCGATCAGCCCGGCCCGGTCCGCACGGGAGGTGCGGACCGGGCCGAGTCCGAGAGGTGTTACTTGATGGCCGCGAGCGTCTCCGCAGCAGCCGAGAGGACCGAGTCCGGCAGCGGGGCGGAGCCGGCGTTCTTCGCGGCGACGGCCTGGCCCGTGGTGCTCGTGACGAAGCCGAGGTACGACTTCACGAGCTCGGACTGCTTGGTGTCCTTGAAGGTGGTGCACGTGACGGCGTACGACACGAGCGGGATCGGGTAGGTCTCGGCGGTCAGCTTCGAGTAGTCGAACTTCTTCGACAGGTCACCCGGGACGCCGTTGCTGGCGTCGACGGCCGCGGCCTCGAACGTCGCGGTGACGGCCTCGGCGCTGTAGGGGATCGCGGTGCCGTCCTGGATGATCGCGGCCGCGTTCAGGTCGCCGATGGCGGAGTGGTCGGCGTAGCCGATGGTGCCCGAGCCGGCCTTGACCGCCTCGACGACGCCGGAGCCGCCCTTCTGCTTCGACACGTTGCCCTCGATCGGCCAGTCCTTGCCCGCGGGCGAGGTCCAGACCGACGACTGCGTCGCGGCGAGGTAGTTCGTGAAGTTCTGCGTGGTGCCTGAGCCGTCCGAACGCGCGACGGTCGTGATGGGGCCGGCGGGGAGAGCCGTGCCGTTGTCCTTGGTGATGGCCGGGTCGGACCAGTCGGTGATCTGCAGCGCGAAGATCTTCGCGACGGTCTCACCCGAGAGCTTGAGGTCGGTCACGCCGGGGACGTTGAAGATGATCGCGACACCGTCGAGGTAGATCGGGATGTTCACGCCACCCTCGGTGCAGAGAGCCTTCGACTGCGCGGTCTGGTCGGCGTTGAGGGGCGAGTCCGAGCCGGCGAAGTCGTACGCGCCGCTCAGGAAGTTGGTGACACCACCGCCAGAGCCCTGCGACTTGTCGTAGTTGACCGTCACGCCCTTGACCTGCGCGTTGTACGCGGCGGTCCAGGCGGCCTGCGCGTTGGACTGGGCGCTCGAGCCACCCGCGGTGATCGTGCCCGTGAGGTTCGGGTCGAGCGTGGCCGTGACGTCGGACGAGGTCGGCGATGCCGAGGTGCCCGCGGCGTCGCCGGAGCCGGAGGGGGAGGAGCAGCCGGCGAGAGCGAGCGAGGCGACGGCCGCCACGGCGCCCAGCTGAACGAATCGGGAGAGCTTCACTGTGTGAATCCTTCGTATGTCGGGGACACGAACCCGGTGCAGGGTTCTCCCGCACGGTAAACACCGACTCTTACGAGAGTGCGTTGTCCGGGTGAACGGAGGGTGAACCACTCCGGCCTGACCGGGACGTTTTCTTCGGCGGTATACGCTTCACCCCCGTGACGACACCCGCCTCCGCCGCGCAGGCGCCGCTCGATCGAACGAGCGCCGCCCCGCACGCACGCACGCTCATCGACCTTCTCGCCGACGTCGCGTCGCGGCATCCCGAGGCCTCGGCGATCGACGACGGTTCGGGCGCCCTCAGCTATCGCGAACTGCTCGCACGCGTCTGGAAGACCGCCGGTGCCCTCCACGCCGCCGGGGTGCGTCGCGGCGACCGCGTCGGCGTGCGCATGCCGTCGGGGTCGAAAGAGCTGTACGTGTCGATCCTCGCCGTGATGGCCGCCGGGGCGGCTTACGTGCCGGTGGATGCCGACGATCCCGACGAACGCGCTCGTCTGGTGTTCGGCGAGGCGGGCGTGAAGGGCATCATCGCCGGCGACGGAGAGTTCCTTGCCGACGATGACGATCTGGTGCGCCTGTACGAGGGGGACGCTCCGCACCCGAGCACGAACGCCGTCCCGATCGTGGCCCCGCCCACGGTGGACGACGATGCGTGGATCATCTTCACCTCGGGATCGACCGGCGTTCCGAAGGGCGTGGCGGTGTCGCACCGCTCGGCGGCGGCCTTCGTCGAGGCCGAGGCGCGTCTTTTCCTCCAGCAGGATCCGCTCGGCCCCGGCGACCGCGTGCTCGCGGGGCTGTCCGTCGCCTTCGACGCCTCGTGCGAGGAGATGTGGCTCGCGTGGGGCCACGGCGCGTGCCTCGTCCCGGCCCCGCGCTCGCTCGTGCGCTCGGGCGAAGACCTCGCGCCCTGGCTGCTGCGCCAGGGCATCACCGTGGTCTCGACGGTGCCCACCCTCGCGGCGATGTGGCCGGCCGACTCGATCGAGAACGTGCGCCTGCTGATCTTCGGCGGTGAGGCGTGCCCGCCCGAGCTGGCGGCACGACTGGTCGCCGAGGGGCGCGAGGTGTGGAACACCTATGGACCCACCGAGGCGACGGTCGTCGCGTGTGCGGCACCGCTCGACGGCACCCTTCCCGTGCGTATCGGCCTGCCCCTCGACGGCTGGGCCCTGGCGGTCGTGGATGCCGAGGGCCTCCCCGTCGCGGAGGGCCAGGTCGGCGAGCTCATCATCGGCGGCGTCGGCCTCGCGCGGTACCTCGACCCCGAGAAGGATGCCGAGAAGTACGCCCCCATGCCCACGCTCGGTTGGGAGCGGGCGTACCGTTCCGGCGACCTCGTGCGCTTCGATTCCGAGGGACTCGTCTTCCAGGGCAGGGCCGACGATCAGGTCAAGGTCGGCGGGCGTCGCATCGAGCTCGGCGAGGTCGAGTCGGCGCTGCAGGACCTCGCCGGGGTCAGCGCCGCCACTGTCGCGGTGCGGACCACCGAGGCCGGGGTCCCGGTGCTCGTGGGGTATCTGGTGATGGATGCCGGGGTCGACCTCGATCGCGGAGCGGCCCGTGCCGCGCTCGCCGAGCGTCTCCCCGCCTCGACGATCCCGCTGCTCGGCGTGGTCGACGAGCTCCCCGTCCGCACCTCGGGGAAAGTCGACCGCGCAGCGCTCCCGTGGCCGTTGCCGGGTGTCGATGCGCCCGCCGCCACGGATTTCTCCGCCGACGAAGCGTGGCTCGCCGAGCAGTGGCAGGCGGTCCTCGGCCTCCCCGTGACCGAGCGGAAGGCCGACTTCTTCGACCTGGGCGGGGGATCCCTCGCCGCCGCGCAGCTCGTCTCGCGGATCCGTGCGCGCGTGCCCGAGTTCTCGGTGGCCGACATCTACGACGTCCCCCGCCTGGGGGCGATGGCCAAGGCGCTCGGCCCGCAGCTGAGCGACGAGGGTCCGGCCGAGTTTCACCGCGCGGCGCCGACACCCCGGACGACGCAGTGGGCGCAGACCCTCCTCGGCGCACCGCTGTTCATCCTCGCCGGCGTGCGGTGGCTGCTGTATCTGCTGACCGCGTCGGCGATCCTGCAGCTCCTGCCCGGGTTCGAGGTGCTCCCGACGGTGCCCTGGCCCGCCCTGCTGATCGGTCTGCTCGTGTTCGCGACGCCGTTCGGACGCATGGCGATCGCCGTGGCATCCGCTCGTCTTCTGCTGGCGGGTGTGCGTCCGGGCGACTATCCGCGCGGAGGGTGGGTGCACATCCGTCTGTGGCTCGCCGAGCAGATCGCCGACCAGGTGGATGCCGTGGGCCTCGCCGGTGCGCCCTGGGTCTCGTACTACGCCCGGGCGCTGGGTGCGCGCATCGGCCGCAACGTCGACCTGCACGCGCTGCCGCCGGTCACCGGAATGCTCGTCGTCGGCGACGGAGCGTCGATCGAGCCCGAGGTCGACCTCACGGGCTACTGGATCGACGGCGACCTCGTCCGCATCGGAGAGGTCCGCATCGGAGCGGAGGCCACGGTGGGAGCGCGCTCGACCCTGGCGCCGGGCACGCGCATCGGCCGTCGCGCCGAGATCGCCCCCGGCTCCGCGGTCTTTGGCCGGGTCAAGGCGGATCAGTCGTGGGCCGGCTCGCCCGCCGTCCGCGTCGGCGGGACCGCGAAGGGCTGGCCCGGGGAGCGCCCGCCGGCACCGACGCGCTGGCTGTGGGCGTACGCGGCGTCGGCCGTGGTGCTCGCGCTGCTGCCGCTCGCGGCGTTCACCGTCGGCGGTCTCGTGATCGCGCAGGGGATCCACGGGGCCGACAGCCTCGGTGAGGCGACCGCGCGGGCCTTCGCCTGGCTCGTGCCCGCGGTCGCGGTCACGGGCGTCGTGTTCGCGGCATCCGTGGTCCTTCTCGTGCGGTTGCTCTCGATCGGTCTCGTCGAGGGGACGTTCCCCGTCCGCAGCCGGGTGGCGTGGCAGGCGTGGAGCATCGAAAGACTCCTGGATGCCGCGCGCACGATCCTCTTCCCGCTGTACTCCTCGCTCTTCACCCCCGTCTGGCTGCGCCTGCTCGGCGCCCGCGTCGGGCGTGACGTCGAGGCATCCACTGTCCTGTTGATCCCGTCGATGGCGCGCATCGAGGACGGAGCGTTCTTGGCCGACGACACGATGGTGGCGTCCTACGAGCTCCGCGCCGGGTGGCTGCGCCTCGGGCCGGTGCGCATCGGCAAGCGCGCCTTCCTCGGCAACTCGGGGATGGCGGCCCCCGGCCACCGCGTGCCCCGAGATGGTCTCGTGGCGGTGCTGTCCGCGGCGCCGCTGAAGGCGAAGCCCGGCTCGTCGTGGCTCGGTTCTCCCGCGGTGCGCCTGCGGCGCCTGTCGGCCGAGGGTGACGAATCGCGCACGTACCAGCCGACCCCGGGTCTGCGTCTCGCGCGCACCCTGTGGGAGCTGTGCCGCTTCGTTCCGGTGGTCGTCACCTGCGGGATCGGGCTCGGCGTGCTGTTCACCCTCGCGGGCCTCTGGGATGCGGTCGGGCCGGTGTGGACGCTCCTGCTCTCGGGCGTCGTCCTGCTGGCGGCGGGCGCGGTCGCGGCGGCCGTGTCGACCGCGGCGAAGTGGGCGATCGTCGGGGTCATCCGTGCGGGAGAGCAGCCCCTGTGGTCGAGTTTCGTGTGGCGGACCGAGGTGTCTGACACCTTCACCGAGATGGTCGCGGCGCCGTGGTTCGCTCGCGCCGCGTCCGGCACGCCGGCGCTCGCGGTCTGGCTGCGCAGCCTCGGCGCGCGGATCGGCACGGGCGTGTGGTGCGAGAGCTACTGGCTGCCCGAGCCCGACCTCGTGACTCTCGGCGACGCATCGACGGTGAACCGCGGGTGCGTCGTGCAGACGCACCTGTTCCATGATCGAATCATGAGTATGGACACCGTCGAGCTGGAACCCGGGGCGACCCTGGGCCCGCACAGCGTGGTGCTGCCGGCATCCACGCTCGGCGCCCACGCCACCGTGGGCCCGGCTTCTCTGGTCATGCGCGGAGAGACCGTCCCGGTCGGCTCGCGCTGGAGTGGAAACCCCATCGGACCCTGGCGCGCGGTCAAGGTGCGCGCCTACCAGTCGACGTCGTGAGCGGCGGCGATCCCTACGCCCCGCAGAGCGGGGATGCGTCGTACGACGTCGAGGAGTACGACCTCGCCCTCAGCTACCGCGTGCGCACCAATCGCCTCGAGGGGGTGGCCACGATCACCGCCGTCGCCCGGCAGCCGATAGCGTCGTTCGCCCTCGACCTCGTCGGACTCCGCGCGACGCGCGTGAAGGTCGACGGCGTGGCCGCGCGTCACACGAGCGGTCCTCGCGCGCTGCGGGTCACCCCGCCGCGCGCCCTCGCCAGCGGTGCGTCGTTCCGCGTCGAGGTGGTCTACGCCGGTTCGCCGGCACCGCGGCGCTCGCGCTGGGGGACCGTCGGGTGGGAGGAGCTGACCGACGGCGCTCTCGTCGCGGGACAGCCGACGGGTGCACCCACGTGGTTCCCGTGCAACGACCGGCCCGACAACCGCGCGCGCATGCGGCTGGAGGTCACGGTCGACGACGGATACACGGTCGCGGCCACCGGCGTCGCGGGGGCGACGACACGGCGCGGCGGCCGCACCACGACGACCTTCACCTCCGACGTCCCGACCGCGACGTACCTCGCCGCGGTCCACGTAGGGCGGTATCGCACGCAGGTCTTGGCGGGAAGCGGCGTCGACGTGGTCCCCGTCGTCAGCGTGACCGCCCCGCCCGCCCTCACCGCGGCTGCCGACCGGGCCTTCGCCCGCGTCCCCGACATGCTGCGCGTGTTCGACAGGCTGTTCGGCCCGTACCCGCAGGAGGCGTGCACGCTCGTCGTCACCGCGGACGAGCTCGAGATCCCTCTCGAAGCGCAGGGACTGGCGGTGTTCGGCATGAACCACCTCGTCCCGGCGGCACAGCGGCTCGTCGCCCACGAACTCGCGCACCAGTGGTTCGGCAACAGCGTCGGCATCGCCCGATGGAGCGACATCTGGCTGAACGAGGGTTTCGCCTGTTACGCGGAATGGCTGTGGTGGGATGCCTCGGGTGGCCCCTCGATGCGTGCCTCCGTGACCGAGAACCACACCCGGCTCGCGGCGAAGCCGCAGGATCTGCTGCTCGTCGATCCCGGCCCCGACGACATGTTCGACGACCGTGTCTACAAGCGCGGCGCGCTCACTCTGCACGCGGTGCGGCGCGCGATCGGTGACGACGCGTTCTTCGCGCTGCTGCGCGGCTGGACCGCGGACCACCGCCACGGTCTCGTCACGACCGCCGACTTCCGCGCCGCGGTCGAGCGGGCCGGGGGAGCGGATGCCGCTGCTCTGCTGTCGCGTTGGATCGACCATCGCGAGCTGCCCGCGCTGCGCTGACGCGTCAAGCCGTTCCGGCTTCGCCGCCGCGCAGCGCCACCCGGCAGGGGCCGCTCGGGTCGAAGAAGGAGGAGATCCGGCGAGGGGAGGACTCTCGGGTAGCCGGGTGTCCTCCCGTCCCGGATTCTCCTCCCGTCCTGCACCGCGATTCCCGTCCGGCACCGCGATGGGGCCCGGGCCCGCGAGGATCGGCGTCTCCTACGCCGAGACCACCACAGCCGCGACCAGTCCCGCGGGAGCTATGAGGTCGTAGCCCGTGACCCACGCCCCCCGATCGATGCGCGCCCTCCAGGCGTTGTTCACGCCACCCGTCACCTGGACGCGTGCCGGATCCACGTCGAGACCACGCCCGTCGGCCTTCAGCACGGCCTCCACGCGCGCCCACGCCCGGGCATCGGCTCCGGGCAGGACGCGGTCGAGGCCGCCGGCATCGGCCTCCACGACATCGATCCCCGCGCGAGCACACCCTTCGGCGACGACGGCGACCGCCCAGCCGCCTGCATACGAGACGGAGACCGCGGCCTCGGCCCCGGACACGCGGATGCGGCCATGCTCGCCCCCGCAGCGCGGACAGCGAGAGACGAAGGTCGCCTCGCGCAGCAGCCCTGACAGCAGCGTCCTCGACACCTCGCGCCGTGATGCCGCGTCGGCGACCTCTCCCCACGCGACGCGGAGACCGCGGGGCAGCGTCACACCGGTGGCTCGTGCGTTTCGATCGCGACGATGCCCGCACCGGGGTGGTGGACGGGGATGTGCACCACCGAGAACCCGCCGGTCTCGAGCGCCGACGAACTGCCGAGGTAGGAGCCTCGCATCGTGCCGGTCGCGAGCGCCAGCTCGTGCATGATGGCCGGCAGGACCGGCCCGTGGCTCGACAGGACGACGGGCTTTCGTGCCCGCACCCGTTCGCCGACGACCCTGCGCACGTCGGCGCGACCCTCTTCCCAGGCGTCCTGGCTGATGTCGGCCGCCAGCTGGATCTTCAGCGCCAACGCCTGCGAGAGCGGCGTCACGGTGCGCACACATCTTTCGGCGGGACTCGACACGATCCGGCGCACCCCGAACGCGAGCAGGGGGCCGACGATCGCGTTCGCCTGCTTCCGTCCGCGCGGGGCGAGGGGGCGCTCGGCATCCGGGCCGTCCCACTCCTCGCGCGGGCGGGCCTTGCCGTGTCGGAGCGCGATGATCGGGAAGGTGGGCAGAGCCTTCTCGTCGACGAGCCGGATGAACTCGTCGAGGATCTCGAGATCGACCGGATAGCTCAGGTTCTTCCGGGCCTTCTTCAGGCTCATCCACTCGATCGCGGCGACCTCTTTGTTCGGCACGAAGGTCGACGTGCGCACCGCGGCATCCGACGCCTCGGCGGCCCAGTAGTGCACGATCTTCGTCCGCGAACTCGGCATCCGATACCGCGAGACACCGACGGGCACACCGAGGGCGACACGGATGCCGGTCTCTTCGCGGATCTCGCGCACGGCGGTCTCGGCGAGCGTTTCGCCGGGGTCGACCTTTCCCTTGGGCAGCGTGACGTCGCGATACTTCGTACGGTGGATCAGCAGGACCCGCAGCTTGCCCTCGACCTCGCGCCAGACCACGCCTCCCGCCGCGTAGACGGCGGTTTCACTCACCGCGCCGCCCGCGCGCGCCGCTTGCGCTGCACGCGTGCCATCGTGTGCTCCTGCAGATCGATGAGAGGCGCGCCCTCCGCGTCGACGCTGTGCCGGATCCACTCGCCCTCGGCGTTCAGGTGCCACGACATGGTGCCGTCGTCCATCGCGAGGTCGAACAGGGTCGACAGCTCCTGCAGCTGGCTCGGATCGACGACCCGCACGAGCGCCTCGACACGGCGATCGAGGTTGCGGTGCATCATGTCGGCGCTGCCGATGTAGATCTGCTCGTCGCCGTCGTTCGCGAACGAGAAGATGCGCGAGTGCTCGAGGTAGCGGCCGAGGATCGAGCGCACCGTGATGTTCTCGCTCATCCCCGGAACCCCGGGCTTGATCGAGCAGATGCCGCGCACCCAGACCTCGACGGGAACCCCCGCTTGGCTCGCACGGTAGAGCGCATCGATAATCTCTTCGTCGACCATCGAGTTGACCTTGATCCGCACGCGAGCGGGCTTGCCCTCGAGGGCGTTGCGGCGCTCCTTGTCGATGTGGCGGAGCAGGCCCTTGCGCAGGTGAAGCGGCGCGACGAGGAGGCGCTTGAACTTCTTCTCGATCGCGTACCCGCTCAGCTCGTTGAACAGGCGGGTCAGGTCGCGCCCGACCTGATCGTCGATCGTGAACAGACCGAAGTCCTCGTAGATGCGGCTCGTCTTGGGGTTGTAGTTTCCCGTCCCGACGTGGCTGTAGTGGCGCAGGCGCCCCTCTTCCTCGCGGATCACGAGCGCCAGCTTGCAGTGCGTCTTGAGTCCGACGAGGCCGTACACGACGTGCACGCCGGCCTTCTCGAGCTTGCGCGCCCAGACGATGTTGTTGGCCTCGTCGAAGCGCGCCTTCACCTCGACGAGGGCGAGCACCTGCTTGCCCGCTTCGGCGGCGTCGATCAGGGCCTGCACGATCGGGCTGTCGCCCGAGGTGCGGTAGAGCGTCTGCTTGATCGCGAGGACGTGCGGGTCGCGCGCCGCCTGCTCGAGGAAGGCCTGCACGCTCGTCGCGAACGACTCGTAGGGGTGGTGCACGAGGACGTCCGCCTTGCGGATCGCCCCGAACAGGTCGGCGCGCCCGTTCTGTTCCGGCGGCTGGAACGCCAACGCGGTCTTGGGTACGTGCGGCGGGTAGTGGAGGTCGGGACGGTCGATGCGCGAGAGGTCGAACAGCCCGCGCAGGTCGAGCGTGCCGGGGAGGCGGTAGACCTCCTGCTCGGTGATGTCGAGCTCGCTCAGAAGGAGAGAGCGCGTGACGTCGTCCATGTCCTCGGTGATCTCGAGGCGGATGGGCGGGCCGAAGCGACGGCGGAGGAGCTCGGCCTCGAGGGCCTGGATGAGGTTCTCGGTCTCGTCTTCCTCGATCGTCATGTCTTCGTTGCGCGTGAGCCGGAACGCGTGGTGATCGAGCACCTCCATGCCCGGGAACAGGTCGCCGAGGTGGTTCGAGATCAGTTCCTCGAGGGGGAGGTACCGCACGCCCGGGCCCTCGCCGGGGACCTCGACGAATCGCGGCAGCATCGGCGGCACCTTCAGGCGCGCGAACTCCTGGCGACCGGTCCGCGCGTTGCGGATGCGGATCGCGAGGTTCAGCGACAGGCCCGAGATGTAGGGGAAGGGGTGCGCGGGGTCGACCGCGAGGGGCATGAGGACGGGGAAGACGTTGTGCTGGAAGTACTCCGTCAACCGCTCAGCGGTGGGCTCGTCGAGCGAATCCCACGTGACGACCTCGATACCCGACTCGGCGAGAGCGGGACGGACCTTCTCGGTCCATGCCGCCGCGTGGCGGAGCTGGAGACGGTGCGCTTCGGCCGAGATGTCGGCGAGGACATCGAGGGGAGCACGACCGACGTTGGTCGGGACGGCGAGTCCGGTGATGATGCGACGCTTCAGACCGGCGACGCGCACCATGAAGAACTCGTCGAGGTTGCTCGCGAAGATCGCGAGGAAGTTCGCGCGTTCCAGGACGGGGACCGTCGGGTCTTCGGCGAGTTCGAGCACGCGCTGGTTGAAGGCGAGCCAGCTGATCTCGCGATCGAGGTACCGGTGATCGGGCAGCTGGTCGTCCGCGGCCTCGATCGCCTCGTCGAAGTCGTCGTCGTCCGCGTCGCCGAGGCCCGCGTCGAGAGCGTCGTGTTCCATCATCCCCACATCATTGCAGGGGTCGGTGACACGGGAGTGAACACGCGGTACACGCGTCGCACGCGCGAGTGTTCAGCCGGGAATGCTCACGCGGGGGCGGATGC
Source organism: Microbacterium sp. NPDC086615 (assembly GCF_040686055.1). Taxonomy (NCBI): domain Bacteria; kingdom Bacillati; phylum Actinomycetota; class Actinomycetes; order Micrococcales; family Microbacteriaceae; genus Microbacterium; species Microbacterium sp. NPDC086615. The sequence goes on along the minus strand of NZ_JBFBJJ010000001.1, from coordinate 439,829 downwards.
CACGGGGGGCTGGTCGTCTTCGTAGACGTTGAAGCGGTAGCCGACGTTGCGCACCGTGCCGATGAGCTGTTCGAGGTCGCCCAGCTTGGCGCGCAGACGACGAACGTGCACGTCGACCGTCCGCGTCCCGCCGAAGTAGTCGTAGCCCCAGACCTCGCTGAGGAGCTGCTCGCGCGTGAAGACGCGCGAGGGATGCGTGGCGAAGAAGTGCAGGAGCTGGAACTCCTTGTAGGTGAGATCGAGCGGCTTGCCGTGGACCTTGGCCGAGTACGATGACTCGTCGATCGTGATGCCGGAGGTCTGGATGCGCGTCGACACCTGATCGGCGCTGCGCCGCCCCATGGCCAGGCGGATGCGAGCGTCGATCTCGGCCGGACCCGCGCCCACCAGCACCACGTCGTCGACGCCCCAGTCGGTCGAGACCGCGGTGAGGCCGCCCTCGGTGATGACGAGGATCAACGGCGCCTCGATGCCCGTCGTCGTCAGGATCTTGCACAGCGACTTCGCGCCGACGAGGTCGAAACGCGCGTCGACGAAGACGATGTCGGCGCTCGGGGCATTCACCAGCTGAGCCGGCTCGGCGGGGATCTGGCGCACCCGGTGGCTCAGAAGTTCGAGCGCAGGCAGAACGGCACCACCGCCGGGGGCGGAGCTGAGAACGAGAAGTTGAGCCACGCGGTCCTCCCAGTGCGGGCTGCCGCACACCCGCCCATCTTAGGGTGAGGCACGCCACCACGCCGCACGCCGCCGTCCGAGGCGTGCGTCACGCCGCGGTCTGAGCAATGATGGGGGCATGTCGACGCCCGACCTCGTACCGCGCCGCACCTACGGTGGCGTGATCGCCGTGTGGGTCCTGGCCGTCATCGCGGGTGTGGCGATCGGCATCCTGGTGCCGGCTCCGTGGCGCGCGCAGTGGATCACCGTGGCCCTCGGGGGATGCGTGGTCGCCGCCTTCGCCATCCAGCTCTGGTACGGGCGGTCGCAGGCCTTCATCCAGCGCATGGCCGCGAGCGTCCTGGGCGCCCTCGTCGTTCTCGGACTCATCACGGCCGGCTTCGGTCTGGCGGCCATCGTTCCCCGCTAGAGTTGAGGCATGAACCTCCTCGCGCTCGAACTGTTCTTCGTGGGACTTCTGGGCCTGGCGTCGCTGGCGATCGCCTTCGTCTCCGGCACGGTCATCTGGAACCTCTTCCGCGGCCAGCGCTGATCGGCATCTCGTGATCGAGATTCCGACGGACCTTCCCGCCGACCTCGTCCCCCTCTCGTGGCTCCTCGGCGTCTGGGAGGGCACCGGGGTCATCGACTACGAGGCGGACGGTCGTTCCTACTCGGGCGAGTTCGCGCACCGCGTGAGCTTCAGCCACGACGGCGGGGACTTCCTGAACTACTCCGCGGACGCGTGGCTCCTCGACGGGGAGGAGCGGCGCCCCCTCGTCTCTGAGATCGGCTACTGGCGCGTCGCGCGCCCCTCCGGCGGCGCTGACGCCGGTCCGGCGCTGCTCCCGCCGACCGAGTCCGCGGTCGTCCGCACGGCCGACGACGTCGAGAAGCTCCGCAACGACGACGGCGGGTTCGACCTCGAGGTGAGCCTCGTGCATTCGGACGGCGTCCTCGAGCTGTATGTCGGACAGGTCAAGGGCCCGCGCATCGACCTCGCCACCGACGCCGTCGTGCGCGCGGCCGGCGCGAAGCCGTACACCGCCGCGACCCGTCTGTACGGGCTCGTCGACAACCACCTCCTCTGGGCGTGGGACATCGCCGCTCTCGGGCGCGAGCTGGGCTCGCACGCCTCGGCGCGTCTCGCGCGGGCGGAGTGACGATGGCGACGCTCGCGGACGTCCCCGGCGCCGTGGTCGACGATCGCGGTCTGCGCCACGTCGGTTCCCCGGTCGCGGAGCAGCGACGCCTGGCATCCGGGTCCGCTCTCGCCCCGCTCGGCGACCGTGGCGTCATTTCGGTCGGTGGTGAGGACCGCCGCAGCTGGCTGGATTCGCTCTCTTCGCAGGCGCTGACGCACCTGGCGCCGGGCGTGTCGACCGAGATGCTCATCCTCGATCCCCAGGGACGCGTCGAGCACGCCGCTTCCGTCGTCGACGACGGAGAGACCGCGTGGCTCATCGTCGACAGGGCCGACGTCGAGGCGCTCGCCGGGTGGCTCACGCGCATGCGGTTCCGCCTGCGGGTCGAGGTGAAGGACCGCTCCGACGACCTGTTCGTCGTGGGCGGGACACGCGACGCGGTCTCGGCGCTGTCGGCGGTCGCGCCGGTGTGGGTCGACCCGTGGCCCGACGTGTCGCCCGGAGGATGGGCGTACGCGCGTGTCGAGCCGCACCCCGGTTCCGACCGTGACTGGGCGGAAGCCATTCTGGATGCCGTCGAGTTCGACCGCGTGATCGATGCCGCCGTACGGGGAGAGGTCGCGCTCGCGGGCCTCGACGCCGTCGAAGCGCTGCGCGTGGCCGCGTGGCGCCCGCGCGTGGGTGTCGATGCCGACGAGCGCCTGCTGCCGCACGAGATGGACTGGCTGCGCACCGCGGTCCACCTGTCGAAGGGCTGCTACCGCGGTCAGGAGACCGTGGCGAAGGTGCACAACCTCGGTCACCCGCCCCGGCGCGTGGTCGCCCTGCAGCTCGACGGCAGTGACAACGTGCTGCCGCAGCGGGGCGACGCGGTCCGCGCGGGCGACGCGGTGATCGGCGCCATCACCTCGGTCGCCGTCCACCACGAAGAGGGACCGATCGCCCTCGCGTTGATCAAGCGCACGGCCCCGGAGGGGGTCCCGCTCGTCGTCGAGACCGCCGACGGTCCCTTGGCGGCCGCGCAAGAGACGGTCGTGCCCGCCGACGCGGGTGCGACGGCCTCGATCCCGCGGCTCCCGCGCCTCGGTCGTCGTCGCGCCGCGGAATGACCGGGGACGACGCGTCGACCACCACCGTCGGGGTGGCGGTCGCGCGGTCCGGATGGCGCACGGCCCTCGCCCGTCGCACCGCTCGGGTGCGCGAGTCGCTGCCGGCGATCGCGCAGATCGTCGTCGCGGCCACGGCGGCGTACTGCTTCGCGCACTTCGTGCTGGGACACAGCGTGCCCCTGCTGGCAGCCACCGTGACGGTGTCGAGCCTGGGGCTCGTACGCGACGCCCGGCCCTGGCGCGTCGCCGAGACCGTCGCCGGGATGCTCGTCGGCATCCTGATCGCCGAGCTCGTGCTGCTGATCGCGGGTGCGGGGTGGTGGCAGATCGCGGTCGCGATGACCGTCACGCTCATCGCCGCGCGATTCCTCTCCCCGCAACCCGGCTTCGCCCTCGCGGCGGTCGTGCAGTCGCTCATCGCGCTCGTCCTCGTGTCGGGGGCACCGTTCCTCCGGCTGGTCGACGGGGCCGTCGGGGGAGTGGCGGCCCTCATCGTCACGGCCCTCATCCCGCGCACCCTGCGCCGCACCGAGCTGCGTGACGCCGACGAACTCTTCGACGCGCTCGACGTGGCGATGAACACCATCGTGCGCGCGCTTCGCCGGGGTGACAGAGCCCGTGCCGAACGCGGGCTCGAGCGCTCACGCTCGCTGCAGACCTACGTCGATGCGTGGAGCGGCTCGCTCGAGTCCGGTCAGGAGGTCGCCCGGATCTCTCCGTTCCTCCGCCGCCAGCGCACCGAGCTGCAGCGCCACGCGCGCGTGCGCGAAGCCCTGGACCTCGCCACTCGGAACCTTCGCGTGGTCGCTCGCCGCGCCGCCTACCTGTGCGCCGACGGGCAAGCGCGTCCCGTCCCCGCCGACCTGCTCGCGGAACTGGCGCGTGGGGCGGCTCTGGTACGTGACAGCCTCGACGACATCTCGCTCGAGCCTGCCGCCCGGTCCGCCGTGGTCGCGGTGATCCGCCGCCTCGATCCGGCTGCGCTCCTACCAGGTGGTGGTGTCGGCGAGCTCAATCTGGTGGCCGCGATGCGTCCTCTGGCCGTCGATCTCCTGGTCGCCGCGGGGATGCCGTCGGCCGAGGCACGGGCCCTGCTCCCGCGCATCTGAGGACGTCTCGGTGCGCGTCAGCGCGGGGCCACCGCGCCCCAGGCCACGCCGACCTCACCGAGCCGCCAGCGCTCGCGTCGCACGAGCGGCCAGCCGGCGTCGGCCAGCGCGTGCATCGCCGTCCGCCACCGATGCACCGGCCCGAAGGGCGCGACCGCGGCCGCCCGCGTCCACTCCCGATCGACGGATGCCACGAACTCGTGCACGCGTTCCCCGGGGACGTTGCGGTGGATGAGAGCCTTGGGCAGGCGTTCGGCGGCGATCGAGGGCACGTCCAGCCCGGCGAGGCGGAGCGAGATCGTGAGGCTCCGGGGCTCGGCATCCGCCCCGATCTCGATCCACGTCGCGACGCGACCGATCTCGTCGCACGTGCCCTCGACGAGGATGCCGTCGGGCTGGAGTCGCCCGCACATGAGGGCCCACGCATCGGCGACATCGTCCTCGTCGTACTGCCGCAGCACGTTCATCGCACGGATGACGGCGGGACGCTCGCCCCGGGGCAGGGGGATCTCGAAGCCGCCGCGCGCGAAGCGGACGCCGTCGATGCCCTGCGCCTCGGCGCGCGCGCGTTCGACGCGCTCCGGGTCGATCTCGAGACCGACGACGCGCGCGTCCGGGCGCTCGCTCCGGAGACGCGACAGCATCTCGACGGGCGTGACCGAACTCGCGCCGAACCCCAGATCGACCACGAGCGGATCCTCGGTGCGGCGGAGCACGGGATGCCGAGCGATCCACCGATCGATCCGGCGGAGGCGATTGGTCCCGGTCGTGCCGCGGGTCGGGCGGCCGACGGGGGAGGAAGTCACTCCCGACATGATGCCAGGCTCGGCTCGGGAGCAGGCTCCGCTTGGGAGCAGGCCGCGCGTCGATAGCATGGAGTCATGCCTCACACGCTGATCCTCCTCCGCCACGGGCAGAGCGAGTGGAACAAGACCAACCAGTTCACCGGCTGGGTCGACGTGCGACTCACCGACCAGGGCAAGGCCGAGGCGAAGCGCGGCGGCGAGCTGCTCGCCGAGTCCGGCACCCTGCCCGACGTGCTGCACACCTCGGTGCTCAGCCGCGCGATCCAGACGGCGAACATCGCCCTCGACGCGGCCGATCGCCTGTGGATCCCCGTCAAGCGCTCGTGGCGCCTCAACGAGCGTCACTACGGCGCGCTGCAGGGCAAGGACAAGGCGCAGACCCTCGAGGAGTTCGGCAACGAGCAGTTCATGCTCTGGCGTCGCTCGTTCGACGTTCCGCCGCCGCCCCTGCCCGCCGACGACCAGTACAGCCAGGTCGGTGACCCGCGCTACGCGGGCATCGACGGCGAGGTGCCCGACACCGAGTCGCTCGCCATCGTCATCGACCGCATGCTGCCGTACTGGCACAGCGACATCGTCCCCGACCTGCAGGCAGGCAAGACGGTGCTGGTCACCGCGCACGGCAACTCGCTGCGCGGTCTCGTCAAGCACCTCGAGGGCATCAGCGACGCCGACATCGCCGAGCTCAACATCCCCACCGGCATCCCGCTGGTCTACCAGCTCGACGACGACATGAAGCCGCTCGGCCCGGGCCAGTACCTCGACCCCGAGGCCGCTGCCGCGGGCGCCGCAGCCGTGGCCGCGCAGGGCAACAAGCACTGACACCGCGACGAAGAAGGGGGTGGATGCCGATCGGCATCCACCCCCTTCTCGTTTTGCCGCTCAGATCACGGGGTGAGGCTCGTGCTCGATCTCGTCGTCGGCGCCGGCCCAGTCGCCGGTCGCGAGGTAGACCACCTTCTTGGCGACCGACACCGCGTGGTCGGCGAAGCGCTCGTGGTAACGGCTCGCGAGGGTGGCGTCGACCGTCGCGGTGGCCTCGCCCTTCCACGAGTCGCCCAGAACCTTCTCGAAGACGCTGACGTGCAGCTCGTCGATGTCGTCGTCGGCGTCGCGGATCGCCTCGGCGATGCGCAGGTCCTGAGTACGCAGCAGCTCGGCGAGCTTGCGCGCGACCTCGACGTCGAGTTCACCCATGCGGGTGAACGTCGTCTTGAGGCCCTTCGGGATCGCGCGCTCGGGGAAGCGCGATCGCGCCAGCTGAGCGATGTGCTCGGCCATGTCGCCCATGCGCTCGAGCGACGCGCTCACGCGCAGCGCGGTGACGACGATCCGCAAGTCGCGCGCGACGGGCTGCTGACGCGCGAGGATCTCGATCGCGAGCTCGTCGAGCTCGACGGCCTTCTCGTCGATGATCGCGTCGGCCTCGATGACCTCTTCGGCGAGCGAGACGTCGCTGGTGCCGAACGCGCGTGTGGCGCGGTCGATCGCGACCGTCACCAGGTCGGCGATCTCGACCAGGCGGGCCTGAACGTCCTCGAGGGACTGGTGGAATACTTCGCGCATCGCGGTACCTTCCGTCGGCGGCACGGCACATGTGCGTTCCGCTACCTCCGGGGATTGTTTCCAGCGAAGATGAACGAATGGTGCCGTGACAGTGAATAGTAACGTTCGGCTTCGGCATCCCGTGCCTGAACGGCCGGTGACGCCGTGACCACGCCTTTACGCTGGGGGCATGGAACCACCGCAGCTCTCGCTGCTCGCGCTCCTCGTGGGACTCCTGCTCGGGGGCGGCATCGTCGGCCTCGTGGTCGGAGCCCTGCGAGCACGCGATCGTTCGTTGGCGCAGACCGCCGTCGACCTGCCCGAGGGCGTCGAGGCGATGCTCGGGGCGATGGACGACCCCGCCTTCGTCTGCGACATGTCGTCGACGGTTCTCGCGCTCTCATCGACCGCGGGCGTCTTCGGTCTGGTTGCCGGAGAGGTGATCGCCAGCGACGAACTGCGTCGCGTCGCGCGGGCGGCGCGTGACACGGGAGCGTCGGTCAGCGAGAACCTGCGGTTGCGCCGAGGTGCCGCGCCGGCAGAACCGCGCCTGGTCGCGGTGCGCGCGACTCCAATCTCGCCGCGACTGGTCCTCCTGGTGCTGCGTGACATCACCGAACGCGAGCGCGTCGAAGAGATGCGTCGCGACTTCGTGGCGAACACCAGCCACGAGCTCAAGACTCCCGTGGGGGCGGTGAGCCTGCTGGCCGAGGCGATCGAATCCGCGGCCGAGGATCCGGAACAGGTGCGGTACTTCTCATCGCGGCTGCAGGCGGAGGTGACGCGGTTGGCCGGCCTGGTGAACCGCATCCTGAGCCTGTCTCGGCTGCAGGCATCCGACGAACTGCGCGACGTGCGGGACGTCTCGATCGACGAGGTCGTCACCTCGGCGGTCGAGGCCTACGGGATCGCCGCGGACTCGGCCCAGGTGACGGTCGTGCGCGGGGGGACCAAAGGGCTGTGGGTGCGCGGCGAGCCGCAGATCCTCACCGAGGCGCTGGGCAACCTCGTCGCGAACGCGATCGCCTACTCGCCCGGCGGCTCCAAGGTGGGTGTCGGGGTGAAGCTCGACGGCACGGTCGTCGAGATCGCCGTCACCGACCGCGGGATCGGCATCCCCGAAGCCGATCAGCACCGCGTGTTCGAGCGCTTCTACCGGGCCGACCAGGCGCGATCCCGCCGCACAGGGGGAACCGGGCTCGGTCTGTCGATCGTCAAGCACGCCGTCCAGCGCCACGGAGGCGAGGTGCGATTGTGGTCGCGCCCCGACCGCGGCTCGACGTTCACCATCCGACTGCCGATGTCCGAGGCGCCCGACCTCGAGCAACCCCGCCCCAAGTCGGGACGCAAGGGCCGCAAGGCCGCTGCTGCACGTCCCGCCCCCCTGAACGGAGACACCGTATGACCCGCGTTCTGATCGTCGAGGACGAGCCGGACCTCGCCGACCCGCTGGCCTATCTGCTGCGGCGGGAGGGGTACGAGGTCGAGATCGCCGAGGACGGCGCTCTCGCCCTGACGGCGTTCCACGACCGCGGTGCCGACATCGTGCTGCTGGACCTGATGCTGCCCGGCATGCCGGGCACGGAGGTCTGCCGGCAGATCCGGCTGTCGTCGCACGTGCCGATCATCATGCTGACGGCCAAGGACTCCGAGGTCGATATCGTCGTGGGGCTCGAGCTCGGTGCCGACGACTACGTGACGAAGCCCTACTCGACGCGGGAGCTGCTGGCCCGGATGCGCGCCGTTCTGCGCCGTCGGACCCCGGATGACGCCGACCTCGACGATCGGATCCTCAGCGGAGGACGCGTCACCCTGGACATCGATCGACACACCGTGTCGGTGGATGGAGCAGAGATCAACATGCCCCTGAAGGAGTTCGAGCTGCTCGAGGTCCTCATGCGCAACGCGGGTCGCGTGCTGACTCGCGGTCAGCTCATCGACCGCGTCTGGGGCACCGACTACTTCGGCGACACCAAGACGCTCGACGTCCACATCAAGCGCATCCGCTCGCGCATCGAGCAGAGCCCGAGCGAGCCGACGATGCTCGTCACCGTCCGAGGCCTCGGCTACCGCTTCGAGGCCTGAGGCGGGAATGACGAAGGCGCCGACGGGAATCCGTCGGCGCCTTCGTCATTCCGTCAGGAGGACGGCGTGGGGCTCGGGGTCGCGCTGGGCGTCGCGCTTGGCGTCGGGGTGTTCCAGACGGTGGCCTGCGGGGTGGGCGCGAGGGTCTTCAGGTACTGCAGTGCGCCGTCGAGGACGGGGACCTGCATGAGCGCCCCTTCGCCGTCGCCGGACTGGAAGTACACCGGGACGGTCGAACCGGGAACGGCGTCGATGCCGTCGAGACGGAGCGGCTCCACGTCATTCGTGAGGTCGCCCAGGCTCAGGGTGCTGCTGGCGGGGACCTTGACCGAGGCGCGGACGGCCGAGGAGCCCTCGCCGACCTCGAGGCGCAGCGTCTGCGGCTCGGTCGTGGAGTTGACGATCGCGGCGACGACGTTGCCGACCTCGCCGCTCTCGTCGGCGACGATGAGGACGTTGCGGACGTCCAGGGGGCCGGAAGCGGCGGGGACGTTGATTCCGTCAGAGGCGGAGTAGTCGATCGTCGTCGCCTGGGGCGCAAGGATGTTGCAACCCGTCGTGCCCAGCACGACGGCGGCACCTACGGCGATGGACGCGATCAGGCGCGATTTCACGGATCCTCCCAGGACGACAGACGGCACAACCTCATCCTACGGGGTCGCCGCGCCGCGGTCGGCTCGGGCGCGCTTCGCCGTCGCGTTCACGCGCGCGAGAGGCGCGCGTGAAGGGAGAGGTGCGTCGAGAGGGCGGAACCTTAGCGTATGAGTGCCTGTGGTATCCTGGATGTTGCCGAAAGGACATAACTCCATGCTTTTTGAGGTTGGCGAGACCGTCGTTTACCCGCACCATGGCGCGGCCACGATCATCGAGGTCAAAGAACGCGTCATCAAGGGCGAGACGAAGAAGTATCTGAAGCTGAACGTCACGCAAGGCGACCTCGTGATCGAGGTCCCGGCTGACAACGTCGACCTCGTCGGCGTTCGCGACGTCATCGGCAAAGAGGGTCTCGATCGCGTCTTCGACGTGCTGCGCGCACCGTTCACCGAAGAGCCCACCAACTGGTCTCGCCGCTACAAGGCGAACCTCGAGAAGTTGGCCTCGGGCGATGTCATCAAGGTGAGCGAGGTCGTCCGCGACCTGTGGCGCCGCGACCAGGACCGCGGGCTCTCCGCCGGCGAGAAGCGCATGCTGGCGAAGGCTCGCCAGATCCTCGTGTCCGAGCTCGCTCTGGCAGAGAAGACCGACGAAGACCGCGCGAGCGTCGTCCTCGACGAGGTCCTCGCCTCCTGAGACGCTCCGTCGCCCGCCGTTCTTTCCGAGCGGCGGGCGATGCCCGCGCTAGCGTAGGGGAGTGATCCCCTCGCCTTCCCCGCGTCTCGCGGTCATCGTCGTCGCCGCCGGCTCCGGCACCCGTCTCCAGGGGGGAGCGCCGAAGGCCTTCGTGCCTCTCGATCGCGACTCGATCCTGCGTCACTCCCTCCGGGGGGTTCTGGCGGCACCGCGCGCCCAGGTCGTGGTCGTCGTGCCCGACGGGTTTCAGGATGCCGCCCGCGCCGACGTCCAGGCCGTGTCCGGCGATCACGGAGACGGTGATGGTGGAGACGCCGTCCGCATCGTCGTCGGCGGTCGCACCCGGCAGGAATCCGTGGCCGCCGGCCTCTCGGCGCTCGACGCGGACATCGAGCTCGTGCTCGTGCACGACGCAGCGCGCGCGCTGACCCCGGTCTCGGTATTCGAGCGGGTGATCGACGCGCTTCGGGGAGGCGCGCCCGCCGTCATCCCGGCCGTCCCTGTCGTCGACACGATCAAGCGCGTCGATGAGAACGGGGTGATTCTCGCCGCGGTGGATCGTTCCGAACTCGCCGCCGCGCAGACCCCGCAGGGATTCCGACGCGACGTGCTCGAGGCGGCGGTCGCGGCCGCCGACGCCGACCACACCGACGACGCCGCCCTCGTCGCAGCTGCCGGACACCACGTCATGACGGTCGCGGGCCACGCCGACTCCTTCAAGATCACCACCGCCCCCGATCTCGAACGCGCGCGAGGTCTCGTCGCGCCGCGACCCCTGGCGGCGCCGCGCATCGGTATCGGAACCGATGTCCACGGCTTCGGCGGTGAGGGAACGCTCTGGCTCGCGGGTCTCGAGTGGCACGGCGAGCAAGCGCTGTCCGGGCACTCCGACGGAGACGCGGTCGCTCACGCCATCGTCGATGCGCTGCTGTCGGCTGCGGGCCTCGGTGACATCGGCACCCACTTCGGCACGGATCGACCGGAGTTCTCGGGGGCGCACGCCGAGGCCTTCCTCTCGCACACGGTGGGTCTGATCGAAGCGGCCGGCTGGCGCGTCGGGAACGTCTCCGTCCAGGTGCAGGCCAACCGCCCGCGTTTCGCCGCGCGTCGGGTCGAGGCCGAACAGGCGCTCTCGCGGGCGCTCCGCGGTGCGCCGGTCTCGGTCAGCGCCACCACCACCGACGGGCTCGGCTTCACCGGACGCACCGAGGGAGTCGCCGCCTTCGCGATCGCGCTGGTGCTTCCGCGCTAGATCTCGCGCGTCATGAAGGTCGACAGCGGGTCGGGCACGTACGCCCCGAACGGCGCGCACTCGACGAAGCCCTCGCTGGCGTAGAGACCGCGGGCCGCAGCGAAGTCGTCACCGCTGCCCGTCTCGAGCCACAGGCTCCGGATGCCACGTGCCCGCGCCTCGTCCACGATGTGGCGCAGAATCGCGCGGCCGATTCCCTTCCCGAGGAACGCCTCCGTCACGCGCATGGACTTCAGTTCTCCCTGGTCGGCGCCGAACGGCGACAGGGCGCCGATGCCGGCGAGTTCTCCGTCGGCCCATGCCGACCACAGCAGGGCTCCTTTGCCCATGAGCGCGTCGGCGTCCAGGGCGTGGCAGCTCTCGGCTGGAGTGTTCGCCAGCATCCCGGCGACGTGGGCTGTGACCAGCTCCCGTGTCGGTGCGCCGGAGAGGTCGTCGAGGCGGATGTCGAGCTGCACGGATCGAGACTAGCGTCGCCGTGTTTCGGGCTCGGGTCGCCGCCGGAGGCGGCCGGTAGGCTGGGGCGGTGACTGTTCGGCTCTACGACACGAAGGCTCAGGCCCTGCGTGACTTCACGCCTCTCGACCCGTCGAATGTCACCGTCTACGTCTGCGGACCGACCGTCCAGTCGGGTCCGCACATCGGGCACGTGCGCGCCGCCCTCGCCTTCGATCTGCTGCGCCGCTGGCTCGCTCACCGCTTCGGCCGGGTGACGTTCGTCCGCAACGTCACCGACATCGACGACAAGGTGCTCGCGAATGCCACCGACACCGAGCCGTGGTGGGCGCTCGCGTATCGGATGGAGCTCGAGTTCTCACGCGCGTACGCCGCTATCGGCATCCTCCCGCCGACCTACGAGCCGCGCGCGACCGCGTCGGTCACGCAGATGCAGGAACTGATCGCCGAGCTCATCGAGCGCGGTCACGCCTACCCCGCCGAGGGTGACGTGTACTTCGACGTCCGGTCGTGGCCCGCCTACGGGGAGCTCACGCGTCAGAGCCTGGATGCCATGGAGCCCGCGTCCGACGCCGACCCCCGGGGGAAGCGCGACCCGCACGACTTCGCTCTGTGGAAGGGCGCGAAGCCAGGCGAGCCCGCGTCGGCGACGTGGGCATCGCCGTGGGGCGCGGGCCGGCCGGGCTGGCACATCGAGTGCTCGGCGATGTCGCGCCGGTACCTCGGCCCCGAGTTCGACATCCACGGCGGCGGACTCGATCTGCGCTTCCCCCATCACGAGAACGAGATCGCCCAGTCGACCGCGGCGGGCGACGCGTTCGCGCGGTACTGGGTGCACAACGGTCTCGTGACGGTCGACGGGCAGAAGATGTCGAAGTCGCTCGGCAACTTCACCCTCGCGGCCGACGTGCTCGACGCGCACGACCCGCTCGTGGTGCGATACGCGCTCGCCGCGGCGCATTACCGCTCCAACCTCGATCTGAGCGACGCCTCGTGGGCCGAGGCTGAGGCGGCCCTCGGCCGGATCCGGACGTTCCTCGACCGGGCCCGACGTGTCGTCGCGCCCGGATGGCCCGAGGCGAAGGAGGGGCTGCCCACGGAGTTCTCCGAGGCCATGGACGACGACCTCTCGGTGCCCCGGGCCCTGGCGGCCATCCACTCGAGCATCCGGTCCGGAAATGCGCTGCTCGACGCCGGCAAGTACGATGAGGCGAAGCAGGATGTCATGGACGTCATGCAGATGACGCTCGTCCTGGGGATCAACCCTCACTCTTCTCAGTGGGGTGGCACCGGCGGGGGAGCGGAGACCGCCGCTCTGGACGCCCTCGTCCAGACGATGATCGCGCAGCGCGCGCAAGCGCGCGCGGACAAGGATTGGGCGGCCGCGGATCGCATCCGTGACGCGATCGCCGCCGCAGGAATCACGCTGGAGGACACTCCAGCCGGAACCCACTGGAGTATCGATGGCTAAGCCAGGACGCCCGGGCGCACGCAACCCCGGCAAGAAGAAGGGCCCCCTGAAGGGCACCGGCGGGCACTCCCGCAAGGCGCTCGAGGGTCGGGGTCCCACCCCCAAGGCCGAAGACCGCGCGTGGCACCCCGCAGGCAAGCGCAAGGCCGCCCAGGAGCGCTACGCCGCCGCCGGCGGCAAGGGCAAGCCCGCCGTCCGCGGCGTCGGCGGCAACGCGAACCGGAAGAGCCCCAAGGCGTCCGACGACACCGAGACCGTCACCGGCCGCAACTCCGTGCTCGAGGCTCTGCGCGCGAAGATCCCCGCCACGGCCTTCTACATCGCGCAGCGCGTCGAGATGGACGACCGCGTGAAAGAGATGCTGTCGATCGCGACGAACCGCGGCATCCCGGTCCTGGAGGTCACGCGCCCCGAGCTCGACCGGATGGCCGGCTTCGACGGCGTCCACCAGGGTGTCGCCCTGAAGGTGCCGCCGTACACGTACGCGCACCCGCAGGACCTGCTCGAAGAGATCATCGACCGCGGCGAGGTCCCGCTGCTCGTCGCGCTCGACGGCGTCACCGACCCGCGCAACCTCGGGGCGATCATCCGCTCGACCGGCGCCTTCGGTGGCCAGGGGCTCATCCTTCCGCAGCGCCGTTCGGCGAGCGTCAACTCCGCAGCCTGGAAGACCAGCGCCGGAGCCGCGGCGCGCATCCCGGTGGCCCTCGCGGCCAACCTCACCGCGACGCTGAAGGAGTTCAAGAAGCAGGGCGTGTTCGTGCTCGGTCTCGCCGGTGACGGCGAGGTCTCGCTGCCCGCGCTCGAGCTCGCGGATCGTCCCGTCGTCATCGTCGTGGGCTCCGAGGGCAAGGGCCTCTCGCGCCTCGTGACCGAGACCTGCGACCAGGTCGTGTCGATCCCGATCTCCGCCGCAACCGAGTCGCTGAACGCCGGTATCGCGGCATCCGTGGCTCTGTACCAGGTGTCGACGCTTCGCGCCGCGCACTGATCCCGTCGAGGAAGGAACGCTGATGACCCGTATCGCCGTGATCGGAGGAACCGGCTATGCCGGTAGCCACATCGTCGCCGAGGCCGCCCGCCGCGGACACACCGCCGTCTCGATCGCCCGGTCGGTCCCGACCGAGCGCGTGGAGGGCGTGACCTACCTCGAGGGCACGGTCCTCGACGTCCCCGGCCTGGTCGCCCAGCTCGAGGGTGTCGACGTGGTCGTGTCCGCCGTGGCCCCGCGCGGCGACATGGAGGGCAAGCTCCGTCCCGCGATCGCCGAGCTCGTCGCGGCTCTTCCCGAGAACGTCCGGGTGGGTGTCGTCGGCGGCGCCGGTGGCTCGCTCGTCGCCGAGGGCGGCCCGCGACTGATCGACACCGACGGCTTCGCCGAGGAGTACAAGCCCGAGGCGCGGGAGGCCATCGGCATCCTCGAAGACCTCCAGGCCGACGACACGGGTCGCAACTGGTTCTACATCCACCCCGCGGGCGGCTTCGGCTCGTGGGCTCCGGGCGAGCGGACGGGCGCGTACCGCGACGGCGGCGACGTCCTCGTCGTCGACGGCGACGGCAACTCCTTCATCGGCGGCGCCGACTTCGCGGTCGCGGTCCTCGACGAGATCGAGAACCCGAAGCACACGCGCGAGCGTTTCACCGTCGGTTACTGAAACCCGCTTCTTACACGGAAGGCCGTGGCATCCCGGATCGTCTCCGGATGCCACGGCCTCCGCGTTGAGGAGCGGTGGCGTCAGACCAGGTCGCGCCAGTCCACGACGTCGGTGTCGGTCGTCGGCACCTCGCCCGTCGCGGGGGCATCGGCGTCGGACACCGTCGGCAGCGACATCGTGTCGGTCGGCGGGCCCATGACGGTGGCCTCGTCGCGGCGGTGGCGCAGGACGTCGTCGATGTACGACGACACGACCTCGGCGAGCGGCACGGACCGGCCGCGCGCCTGCGACATGTACCAGCGGTGCTCGAGAACCTGGTGGAAGACCTCGGCGGGCTCGAGCTTGGCGCGCAGGTCGAACGGGATCGCCATGACGATCGGCTCGAAGACGCGCGTGAGCCACTCGTGGGCGACCATCTCTTCGTCCGAACCCAGCCGTGACACGCGGGCGCGGAACTCGTCGAGGTCGTTCAGCAGGCGCCGAGCCTGGTTCTCCTCGACGTCGAGTCCGGTGAGGCGGAGCAGGCGTCGCTGGTGGTGACCGGCGTCGACGACCTTCGGCTGGATGGACACGCGCGTGCCGTCAGGCGTCGTGCTCATCGACATCTCGCCGATGTCGAAGCCGAGGGCGTTCAGACGGTGCACGCGCTCGGTGATGCGCCATGACTCGTCGACGGCGAAGGACTCTTTGTCGGTCAGGGCGCCCCACAGCGAGTGGTACGACGAGACGAGACCGTCGGCGATGGCGACGGCATCCAGTCCGCCCTCCAGACGACCGCCCGCTTCGAGATCCATGATCTCGCCGGCGATGTTCGTCCGCGCGATGTCGAGGTCGTGCGCGCGCTGTCCCGGGCTCAAGCGGTTGCCGTGGAGCTCGCCGGTCTCGGCGTCGACGAGGTAGGCGGCGAACTCGCCGGCGTCGCGGCGGAAGAGGGTGTTCGACAGCGACACGTCACCCCAGTAGAACCCGACGTTGTGCAGACGCACCAGGAGGACGGCCAGGGCGTCGACGAGGCGCGTCGCCGTGTGGGGGCGCAGCACCTGCGTGAACAGGGCGCGGTAGGGGAGCGAGAAGCGCAGGTGCGCGGTGACGAGCGCCGCGGGAAGAGGACGACCCGAGGCGTCGGTGCGTCCCGCGATGACCGCGATCCGATCGACGCACGGGGCGTCGAGGCGGTCGAGGTTGCCGAGCATGTCGTACTCGCGGCGTGCCATCTCTTCGGTGGTCTCCTTGATCGCGACCACGCGTCCGGACAGATTCGCGAAACGCACGAGGTGGCGGGAGATGCCCTTGGGGAGCGCGACGATGTGGTTGCTCGGCCAGTCGGCGAGACCGGTCGACCAGGGGAGCTGCAGCAGCCCCGGGTCGACGGCGCTGGCGGTGATGCGGAGGGATTCGGACACGGTGTCTCCGGGGAAAACAGGTGCGGCGCGTCTTCGTCCCGTGACAGGTCGGGGACGAAGACGCGCCGCAGCGGTGCGTCGATCAGGCCGAGGCGATGGCCTTGTCGGTCAGGCGGTCGCCCGAGGTGGCGTCGAACACGTGCACGTGCCCGGGAACCGGAGCCAGGACGACGGTCTCACCGGCGTTCGGGTGGCGGCGGCCGTCGACACGGGCGACCAGGTCGGTGCGCTTGCCGTTGATGTCGGTGTGGCCGTAGAGGTAGCCGTCCGCGCCGAGCTCCTCGACGAGGTCGACGACGACCGACAGGCCGCGGCCGTCGGCCGGAGCGACCTGGATGTCTTCGGGGCGGACACCGATGGTGACCTCGGAGCCGTGCGCCTTGCCGATGACGTCGGCCTCGACGGGGACGACGAGGTCGCCGAAGCGGACGCCGCCTTCGGCGAGGTCGACCGAGAACAGGTTCATCGCGGGCGAGCCGATGAAGCCGGCGACGAAGACGTTCTTCGGCTTCTCGTACAGGTCGCGCGGGGTGCCGACCTGCTGGAGCAGGCCGTCCTTGAGCACGGCGATGCGGTCGCCCATGGTGAGCGCCTCGGTCTGGTCGTGCGTGACGTAGACCGTGGTGACGCCGAGGCGGCGCTGCAGCGACGCGATCTGCGTACGCGTCTGGACGCGGAGCTTGGCGTCGAGGTTCGACAGCGGCTCGTCCATGAGGAACACCTGGGGCTGACGGACGATCGCGCGGCCCATGGCGACACGCTGACGCTGACCACCCGAGAGGGCCTTCGGCTTGCGGGTCAGGTACTGCTCGAGGTCGAGGAGCTTCGCGGCCTCGAGGACGCGCGCGGCGCGCTCTTCCTTGCCGACGCCCGCGATCTTGAGCGCGAAGCCCATGTTCTCGGCGACGGTCATGTGGGGGTAGAGCGCGTAGTTCTGGAAGACCATGGCGATGTCACGGTCCTTCGGGGGGACGTCGGTGACGTCGCGGTCGCCGATGAGGATGCGACCCGAGTTGACCTCTTCGAGGCCGGCCAGCATGCGGAGCGACGTGGACTTACCGCAACCGGAGGGGCCGACCAGGACGAGGAACTCGCCGTCTCCCACCTCGAGGTTGAGCTTGTCGACGGCGGCACGGGTGCCACCGGGGTACAGACGGGTTGCGTTGTCGAATGTGACGGACGCCATGTTCTCTTCTCCTTCACCGGCAGGTACGTGCCGGACGATCCGTAGTGAATGGAATGAGCGGGGGCGACCCCGCGCGCCCGACGGTGGGCGCAGGGTCAGTATGCCATGCGTCTGGGCTTTTCTCAGCCAGCCTGGCTAGCATCGGTGCTCGTTCGCCCCAACCCGAGCGATCCCCAGATTTGTTGCGGCACCGCCGTGCCCGAGAGGTTCCATGTCCAACGACCAGACGCCGAATGTGCCCGCCGAACGCGATCGCCGTGAGGCGGTGCGTGAGAAGGCGCAGCAGGTCAAGGCGCGCCAGGCGCGCCTGCGCGTCCTTCGCCGCTCGCTGATCGGCGCGGGCGCCGTGGCCGTCGTCGCGGTGGGTGCGGTCGCGGTGACGTACGCGGTGTCGTCGAACGGCTCGCGTCCTCAGGCGCTTCCGGCCGCGGCCACGGACGACGGTTTCCTGGTGTCGAGCGCGACCGGGGTCCCCGACCCGTCGGCGCCCCAGGCGGTCGACGGCGACGCGTCGAGTCTCGCCGCCGGAGCCACCCCGACCCCCGAACCGGCGACCACGCCGACACCGACCCCCACGTCGACGGCCGCTCCCGTGGACATCCGTGTGTACGTGGACTACCTCTCCACCGAGGCCCGCGAGTTCCAGGTGGCCAATGCGGAGCAGCTTTCCAAGTGGGTCGACGAGGATGCCGCGAAGCTGACGTACTACCCGGTCGCGATGCTCACCTCGAAGTCGAACGGCACGAAGTACAGCCTCCGCGCCGCCGGCGCCTCGGCCTGCGTCGCCACGCACGCGTCGGATCGCTTCTTCGCCTTCAACCACGAGCTGCTCACCAACCAGCCCGCCGTCGACTCCGAGGGCTACAGCGACCAGCAGCTCGCCGACATGGCGCAGGGTGCCGGGGTCAGCGACGTCGCGACGGTGCGCTCGTGCATCGAGGACGAGACCTACACCGGCTGGGCGAAGGCCGCGACCGATCGCGCGATCAAGGGCCTCCCCGACACGAAGGGCCTCGCGCTCACCACGCTGCCCACCGTGCTCGTCAACGGCACCCCGTACGTGGGTCACATGGACGACCCGAAGGAGTTCGCGCAGTTCGTCCTGACCATCGACAGCAACGCGTACTACTCCACGGCGACGCCGACCCCGACGCCCTCCGCCACCCCGACGGCGACGCCCGCGGGTTGACCCGGTGTGCGCGGGAGGCGCTCCCGCGCATCGCTAGACTGGGACGCCTGCCGGCTTGGCGCAATTGGTAGCGCACCGTACTTGTAATACGGGGGTTGCAGGTTCAAGTCCTGTAGCCGGCACGTAATTCCGCCGATCCGCGGCCTCGACAGGACCGCGAGAGGCTCGAAAGTACCGGAAACGTACCGCTTTCAGCCAGCACGTCGACAGAGTTCTCGGTCACCCGCGTCGCGGAGGCGTCGGAGGCGGTGCACAACCATCGGCCGTGCCTCAACGGCTCCGGCCGTGTCGTGCGTGTGGACGAGCAGCTGAAAGTACCGCGTCGGCGGCACCCGGAAGCGCGCGCGGATCGCCTCGTCTTCCGGCCCGACCAGCGCGGACACTGCTCCTCGAAGTCCAGGAGGTCGATGACGGTGGGCGTGCTCCGCACGTTACGCCGGGCCTCCGACATAACCTCGGCTACGCTGCGATGATCTTGTTCGACTTCGATCGATTGCACCGCCAGCAGAGGGTCTGCAAGTTCTCGACCTGCGTGAGCCCTCCTTTCGACACTGGCGTGATGTGATCCACCTCGAGGAGCAGGTTGGGTTCTACCTGGACTGACGCCGCGCAGTTCAGGCACTGCCACCCGTCACGGTCTTTGATGAACGTACGCAGCTTCGCCGTCATCAGCGCCCTCTGCCCGGCGGCGCTCTGGCGGAACTTAATCGAGCTCGCGAGGTACTCGATCATCGCGTCGATCGCCGCGGTGTCCATCTTCACCACCGTGCGCTGGGAACTATTCCCTCCTGCGCTGACGTACTCGAATCGATACTCCGGGTAGGGAACGACGACGGGCGACAGCTCAACACCCACCTGATCCATGAATTCCTGCGCGTAGTACTTCATGATGAACGCTGGTGGGTTGACGGCTCCGACGATCTGTGCCTCACGGGTGGCAAGATTCTGCACGGCGGCTTCCAAACTCGCGATGCTCTCGCCCAGCGCTTCGACGTCCGCGAGCGTGTCCTCCTTGGCTTTCATATCGAAGTACTTGGACACGTACTTGATCGGGTCCCCAGCAGCATTCCTGACCACCTGAAGGGAGCAGTTGTGGACATTGCTCGCGGCGTACTCAGCCACGTTGCGCTCACGCTGGTAGTTCTGGACGCTCGTATTCTCGAAGGTGGCGAGGTGCGCGTGCTTGCCAGTGCCGCTCGAGCCCACCTCGAATGATGCTCGTGCCCTGATCTCGTCGACGTACTGGGCGACCTCGTTGTGCTCGGCGGTGAGCCCCGCGATCTCAGCCTTGTGGGCCGCGAACTCTTCACTCGCGAAGTAACGCCTCTTGCGGATCGCCCGCACAATTTTTGGGGTAGCCCATGCGAGCACACCGATGAGCATCAGCGGCAGCGTGATGTACCAGAACGTGATGAGCAGCACGATCACGACAATCACGACACCGGCCACGATGAGATATGGCATTGCTGTGAACTCCCCCACTCGGTTTGAGTGAGCATATCCGGGTGTCGGCGCCATGTCGTAGCCTGGTTCCCCTCGGCCGGAGGATGGGAGCTTCGGCATGGGATCGGGCAGGATCAGCGACGACATGATCGCGCGCGCATCGACGACGAGACGGCCGCCGGGCAGTCGGGCCACGAGTCCCCGAAGATCACTAAGCGGCACGACATTCGGCGACTGCATCAGGGGCCGGACGTGCGCGCCATCCTCGAGCTATTCGCGTCGTGAGGGTCGCTTGCGTACCGCTTTTACCGGGATAGCACCGGATAGTTGCGGGATATTCTGGGTCAGTGGAGGCTCAATAAAACCAGGTCGGCGGGACATTCTGGGACGCCGCGGGCAATGAAGTTGCGCATACGGGGGTTGCAGGTTCAAGTCCTGTAGCCGGCACCACGTTCGATTCCCCGTCGTGTCCAACCTCGCGAGGGGCTTGGCTCGCTCACGGCCGGCTCTGACCGATTGTTCACACGATCGGAACGTCGTCGATGCCTCACGGGCCGGCGGCGGTGGCATCCTGCACGTGAGGAGGACTCTCATGGCTCGCCCACGCGTCGTCACCCACGCCTACCGCTACCCCGCAGGCTGGCAGGAAGTGAAGCACGAGCGCCTCACGCGAGAGTACGCCCGGGCCCTCAGTGCGGAGGGTTTCACGCTCGTGCGTGCCCGCCGCGGGTTCTTCGACGTACGCGAGGTCTCGCTGAGCTGGTACACCGGCTGAGGCGCCTCAGCGCAGCGCGACCCGCAGCCAGGTGACCCCGTGCGCGGGAAGCGTGCGGCCGGGCCGGAGCGAGACCTTGACGCCCTCGACGAGGTCCACGGCGTCGGGGACCAGTCCAGACAGGGTCAGCGGGGCGATGTGGACGGCGTGATCGCCGACGTTCGCGAGAACGAGAACCGAGCTGCCCGCCGCCCCCGGGCGCAGGAAGCCGACCACCGAATCGTGGTGCGCGTCGAAGGCGATGAGCTCGTTGCCCGCGAACTCGGGCGTCGCCCGCCGCAGGTCGATGAGGCGCGTCAGTCGAGCGAAGATCCGACCCGCCGGGGTCCCGGCATCCATTCGGTCGGCGTAGCCCTGCACGGGACGGAAGGGGCGGTGCACCCACCGGCTGTCCCCGGCTTCGTCGGGGCGGTCGCGGTATCCGTAATCGTTCAGCTGGGCGACCTCGTCGCCGAGATACAGCAGGGGAATGCCCCCGGTCGACAGCGCGAGGGCGTGCGCGAGGATCACACGGTCTTCGCCGCCCGCGTCGCCCGCTTCGATTCCCGCGAGGGATGCCGTGGTGCCGGTGACGCGGGCGTCGCCGGTGCGCGGGTTCTCCTGGAACGGCACCCCGCGGGCGAAGGTCCCGTCCGCTCGACCGACGTAGAAATCGTTGAGGAAGCGCCGGTGCGGGTAGCCGTCGATGCCGAGTTCGGCGGCATCCTCGTCGGCGAAGGTCCAGCCGATGTCGTCGTGGCTGCGCACGTAGTTGACCCACGCGGTGCCCTCGGGGAGGGCGTGCCGACGCTCGAGCGCCTGCTGCAGCAGGCGGCCGTCCCGGGTGGCCAGGGCCTCCCAGGTGAGGGCCATCTGCAGCGGGTTGTAGGAGATCTGGCACTCGTCGGGCGAGATGTACGAGACGACCTCGTCGGGATGCACGATCGCCTCGGACTTGAACAGCAGACCGGGCGCCGCCATCCGCAGCACGGCGTTGAACGCCTGCAGGAGCAGGTGCGCCTCCGGCAGTGACTCGCACGTCGTTCCGAGTCGCTTCCAGATGAAGGCCACGGCATCCATCCGCAGGATCTCCACGCCCTGGTTCGCGAGGAAGAGCATCTCGCCGGCCATCGCCTCGAAGACGGCGGGGTTGGCGTAGTTCAGGTCCCACTGGAAGTGGTAGAACGTGGCCCAGATCCACCGGCCGTCATCGAGCTGCACGAACGACCCCGGATGGTCGTCGGGGAAGATCTCGCGCGTCGTCTGCTCGTAGGCGTCGGGCATCTCGCGGTCGGGGAAGATCAGGTAGAAGTCCTCGTAACCGGCCTCGCCGGCGACGGCCTTCTGCGCCCACTCGTGCTCGTTGCTCGTGTGGTTGAAGATGAAGTCGACCACGAGAGAGATGCCCGCGCGGCGCAGGTCCGCGGCGAGCGCGGCAAGCTCCTCCATCGTTCCCAGCGCGGGGTTCACGCGTCGGTAGCTCGACACCGCGTAACCGCCGTCGCTGTTGCCTTCGGGGCTCTCGAACAGCGGCATGAGGTGCAGGTAGGTCAGCCCCAGCTCGCGGAAGTACGGGATCTGATCCCGGATGCCACTGAGTCCGCCCGCATACCGGTCGACGTAGCAGACGCCGCCGAGCATGCTCTCGCTCTCGAACCAATCGGGCTCGCCGTCGCGCGCGCGGTCGAGAGCGCGGAGGTCCGCGGGACGCTCCGCCCAGGAGCGGTGGGCGAGGTCGACGAGGGATGCCAAGCGCTCGAGTCCGTCGTACCGCTCGCCGTAGAGGCGGACGAAGAGCTCGTGCAGACGGGGCAGATGCAGTTCAGCATGAGCGAGGAACTCGCGATCGGTGCCCGACGACGCGGTCAGGTCTCCGAGAATGCGCGATACGTCATGGGGGCCGGGGCGGAGCTGGGTCACGGGGACAGCCTGACGCATTCGTGAGGGTGACGTCGACATCGACGTGGCGGTCAGTCCGTCTCGAAGGCCTCTCTGGCGCCCGCTCGTAAATTGTGTCGCATTTGTGGCACGCATTGGCTAAGAATGTGACACGAAAGGTGGTTGCCGTGAACGTAGAATATCTGTGGGACGTCTGGAGCCGGATGCTGCGGGCATCCCCGTGGGAGATCGTCTGGGGGCTGCTGTCGTCGCCCGTGGTCTGTGCCGCGCTCGGCATCGCGCTCGCTCTCGTCGTGGTGCGGGTGCGGCGCGGGAGCTCGACGGGGCGAAGCGTCCTCCGTGAGGAGCGGGTCGCGGTCGGCGCGATCGCGCTCGTCGTCGGGGTCGTCTGGGTCGTCGACCTCGCGTTGCGCGGCTACGTTCTCGACATGTCGGCCACCGTGTCGTGGTGGCGGTTCGCCGTCGCGCCGATCGCGGCTGCGGCGGGGATGGCGGTCTGGGGTGCACTCCTGCGGACGAAGGCGCCGCGGCGCACCGTCGACGCGACGTCGATCGCCCGGCGCACCTGGACGACCTTCGGCTCCCGCCCTGGCATCCGGATCCTCCTCGCGCTGATGGCCGTCACCGCGTGCGTCGTCGTCGTCTTCGGCCAGACGTCCGCCGCTCTCGAGCCGGGCGTCGCCGCTCACGTGGCCCTGGACGTGCCCAACGTCGATGCGCCACCCATCGTGACCGTCTTCCCCGGCTGGGCCTACGGCATCCCGTTGCTCGCGGGAGTGATCGCGCTCGCCGCGGGCGTCGTGTTCGCCCTGCATCGGAACGCCGTGCGTCCGTTCTCGGACCGTCTCCGGCTCGAGACGCAACGGTCCGGCCGGTCCGATGCGGCGCGTGACCTCGTCACGCTCGCTCTCGCTGTGATGCTCATCGCGCTCGGCGGGCTGCTGCACATGGCGCGCTCGGGTGCGGTCACGACCATGACCGTCATGACGGACTCGGGTGCCGAGGTGCGCCACGACGTCTCGCTCCCGCACGCCGACCTGATCCTCACCGGAGGCTTCGTGGCACCGTTCCTGCAGATCGGAGGCTGCATGCTCCTGGCGCTGCTGGTCGTCCGCGCCATCGGTCTCGTCCGCGCCCGACCGCGGCGCTCCGCTCCGCCGGTGGAGGTACCGGCATGACGGATGCCACGCGCACGCGACCCGAGAACGTCACCGCTCCCATCGATCTGCACCGCTTCTTCCGCGGTCTGATCCTGTCGGGCCGGCTCGGAGAGGGGGAGAAGCTGCCCACCGTGCGGCAAGCGGCCGCCGATTTCGGAGTCGCGCCCGGCACCGTGCAGAAGGCGTACCGGGCTCTCGAGCACGAGGGCCTCATCGTCAGCCGGGTGGGATCGGGGACGCGCGTCGCGCCGGGCGTCGCTCCGCTGCCGGCCGACCTGACCCGGCAGCTTCGCACCCTCGTCGACGCGGCCGTCGCCGAGGGGGTCGCGGTCGACACCCTCGCCGACGTGCTCCGGGTGATGTGGAACGACGCGCATACCCGCTGAGCGAGGCGACGAGCACCGTCGGCTCCCGTGGCGGCGCGTGAGGCGTCGTACGATCGACGATGGCCCTCACGGCGAGCGGCCGCGAGGAGAGCACCATGGCGCAGCGCGGGTCGATCGTCGCCGCCGTGGGTGGCGCCGTCGCGGTGGGGGCGATGACCGCGGTGCAGACGCGGGTGAACGGCAGCCTGGGCGCGGCGCTGAACGACGGCGTCCTCGCGGGAGCCGTCTCGTTCGGCTCCGGGCTCGTCGTGGTCTTGGCGATCGCCCTGGTGCTTCCTGCCGGGCGGCGCGGGATCGGTCGTCTGCTCGCGGGGGTGCGAGCGCGATCGATACCGGTGTGGATGCTGCTGGGCGGAGCCGCTGGCGCTTTCACCGTCGCGAGCCAGGGGCTGACCGTCGGGGCGATCGGGGTCGCCCTGTTCACCGTCGGGTTCGTCGCGGGCCAGACCAGCGGGGGACTCGCGCTCGATCGGGCCGGCTACGGTCCGGCCGGCGTGGTGGCGGTGACCCGCCCCCGCCTGATCGGCGCCCTCCTGGCGATCGCGGGGGTCGGCGTCTGTCTCGCGGACGGAGCGGTCGGCAGCGTTCCGCTCTGGATGATCCTGATCCCCGTCGTCGCGGGGGCCGGAGTGTCGTGGCAGCAGGGCACGAACGGGCGGCTGCGGGTGCGCGTCGACAGTCCTCTCACCGCGACCCTCGTGAATTTCCTGGGTGGCACGATCGTGTTGATCGCCGCTGCCGCCATCCACATCGGGTTCGCCGGACCGCCTCGCGCTCTCCCGGCAGATCCATGGCTGTATCTCGGCGGGACGATCGGCGTCGTCTACATCTTCCTGTCGGCGCAGATCGTGCGACGCACCGGAGTGCTCCTGCTCGGCCTCGGCTCCGTCACAGGTCTGCTGAGCACGTCGGTCGTGCTCGACGCGTTCTGGCCGGCGCCCGCGGCCCCCTCGACACCGATCGCCCTCCTCGCCGCGGGAACCGCCCTCCTGGGTGTCGCGGTCGCGGCGGTCCCGTGGCGCCGCCGCACACGCTGACGCCGCCGGCGATCACGTCACCGACGGCGTCACGCGGCAGGATCTCAGAGAGCGGCGGCTTCGCCCTTCGCCTTCTTCCGGGATTTGGTCCCGGGCAGTCGCGAGATGTGCTTCGTGGCATCCACGGTCTTCCGGCGGACCGGACGCGAGCGCTGCGGCTTGCCGCCGACGTAGAGCCACCCCAGCAGGACCTCGCCCTTCTTCAGGCCGTGGGCCTTCGCCAGTGACTTGCTGCGCGTCTTGTCGTCGGTGCGCCAGAACACGCCGAAGCCGGCCTCGTCGAGCGCGAGGCTCAGCATGTGGGCGACGCCGGATGCCACGGCCTCCTGCTCCCACGCGGGGATCTTCTTCGACGACACGTCGGCGACCACGGCGAGGATCAGCGGGGCGCGGCGCGGCTTGGAGGAATGGCCCTTCTTGCCGTCCGCCTTGTTCAATGCGCGGGCGAGGATGTCGCGATCGCTCCCGCGGATCTCGATGATCCGCCACGGGCGCAGGGACTTGTGATCGGCGACGCGACCGGCCGCGGCGACGAAGGCCTCGAGTTCGACGCTCGTCGGCGCGAGATCCGTGACCTTCGACCACGACCGACGGTCGCGCATCGCCTCGAGCGCGCTCACGCCTGCTCTTCCGGGGTGAAGGTGAGCGACAGCGAGTTCATGCAGTAACGGTCGCCGGTGGGCGTACCGAAGCCGTCGGGGAAGACGTGGCCCAGGTGCGATCCGCAGTTCGCGCAGCGCACCTCGGTGCGCTGCATGCCGTGGCTGTTGTCTTCGAGCAGCTCGACGGCCTCGGGCCGCACCGACTCGTAGAAGCTCGGCCACCCGCAGTGCGAGTCGAACTTGGTGCCGCTCTGGAACAGCTCGGCGCCGCACGCGGCGCACGTGTAGAGGCCCGCGCGGCTCTCGTCCAGGAGCTCACCGGTCCACGCGCGCTCGGTCCCCGCCTGCCGCAGCACCGCGTACTGCTCGGGCGAGAGCTCCTCGCGCCACTGGTCGTCGGACTTTTCGACGGCATATGTCATTGCAAGGTCCCCTTCGTTCACGTCCTATTCTCTCGTGCCGGACGCCGATCAGGTCGGCGAGAGAGAATTCTCGGATGCACCAGGATGCCGTGACCACCGTCGTCGATCGCTACCGCCGATTCGCGCGCGATGAGGCTCCCGGTCGGTCGGTGCTGTATGCGATCTGGGCGGAGCGCGTCGTCGCCGATGCCGAGGTGACCGAGGTCGTGGCGCGCATCGCGGAGACGCACCGCCAGCCGCCGCTCGTGTTCGCCGTGATGCGACTCCTCGGTGCACCGGACGGTGTCGACGCCTGGGCGGACTGGGTGGTCGCTCACGCGGACGCCCTCGTCGCGGAGTGCGATCGTCGGAGCGTACAGACGAACGAACCCCAGCGCTGTGCGGCGTTGCTGCCGGCGCTCTCGCTCATCGAGGGGCCGATCGCGCTGCTCGAGGTCGGCGCGAGCGCGGGTCTCTGTCTGTACCCCGATCGCTACTCCTACCGCTATCGCCGGGGCGCGGAGGTGGTCTCTCTCGACCCGGTCGACGGACCGAGCCCGGTGGTGCTCGAGTGCGACCTCGACGGTGTCCCGCCCCTGCGGATGCCCGAGATCGTGTGGCGCGCGGGCATCGACCTGAACCCTCTCGACGCCCGCGACGCGGAGGACCGGGCGTGGCTGACGGGACTGGTGTGGCCGGGGGAGGAGGGACGGCGCGAGCGTATCGTCGCCGCGCTCGACATCGCGGCATCCGATCCTCCGCTCCTCATCGAGGGTGACGGCGCCGCCGCGCTGCCGGCGCTCGCCGCGGACGCCCCGCGAGAGGCGACGCTCGTCGTCACGACGCCCGGCGTCCTCGCGCACGTCCCCCGTGTCGGGCGCGCGGACGTGATCGCCGCTGCGCGGCGGGCCGGACGCTGGATCACCCTCGACGCACCGGGACTCCACGACGGATGGACGAGCCCGCCGGACGTGCGCTCGGACGGCTTCGCGCTCGCGCTCGACGGCGACGTGCTCGGGGGCGTGGATCCCCTCGGGGCGTGGGTGGCGTGGCATCCGAAGATACGCTCCGGCGCGCAGTAGCGTCGATCCCGTGCCTCTTTCCGACCGCGACCGCGAGATCCTCGCTTTCGAGGGTGAGTGGCGTCGGCACGGAGGTGCGAAGGAGGAGGCGATCCGCAGCGCCTTCGACATGCCGCCCGCGCGCTACTACCAGCTGCTCGGGCGAGTGATCGACCGACCCGAGGCCCTCGCGCACGACCCGATGCTCGTTCGTCGTCTGCGGCGTCTGCGTGACGGCGACCCGCGCACGCGGCTCGACCGCGCCGCGACCCTGTGACGGGGCGCAAAGGCAACGACCGGTAGCATCGTCCAATGGCCAGATCGACCTTCCCTCGGGATCGCTTCGACGACCTCCCCGCCGAATCCGGCCGCATCGGTGCGCACCGCGCTGAGAACCCGCATCTCCGGGGTTGGGTCGTGTTCCTGTGGGCGGCGGTGGCCACCGTGGTCCTCATCGCCGTCGGCATCTTCGGAACGCTCGTGGTCTCGGGGCGCATCTCGTTCGGCTCCGAGCCCGTCGCGACGCCGACGATCGTCCCCACGACCCCGGCGGTGATCGACCCCTCGTACTCTGTCGTCGTGCTCAACGGCACGTCCGACGAAGGTCTCGCCGGCAACCTGCGCGATCAGATCATCGCGGCGGGGTGGGCGGCGGACACGGTCCAGACCGGCGACTCCGACACGACCG
Source organism: Microbacterium sp. NPDC086615 (assembly GCF_040686055.1). Lineage (NCBI taxonomy): Bacteria > Bacillati > Actinomycetota > Actinomycetes > Micrococcales > Microbacteriaceae > Microbacterium > Microbacterium sp. NPDC086615. Next base: position 412,043 of record NZ_JBFBJJ010000001.1, on the reverse strand, counting down.
ACTTCGCGACGACGACCATCTATTACCTGCGCCCGGAAGACGAGCAGGCCGCCCGGGGGCTCGCAGACGCCATCGGAGGGGCCGAGGTCGCGCAGAGCGACTTCCTCCAGCCCACCGACGACCCGAACACGCCCGACGACGAGAGTGCCGAGAAGCGGCTGATCGTCGTGATCGGCCTCGATCGCGCGGCGGCCCAGCCCACCCCCTGACGCCCTCGCGGCCCGCGTGTTTCCGCGGCGTAAAAAGTTCGGTGCACGCACGTCAACAATGCCGCTGACGGCCGATTCCGCGCATCTTCGCGTGCTTACGTTGACCTCGTCATCCAGCAACACAGGAGATTCGCATGACGCAGGGCACCGTCAAATGGTTCAACGCCGAGAAGGGTTACGGCTTCATCACCGTGACGGACGGCCAGGACGTTTTCGTTCACTACTCGAACATCGAGATGTCGGGCTTCCGTGTTCTCGAGGAGGGGCAGGCGGTCGAGTTCACCGTCGGCTCCGGCCAGAAGGGACCGCAGGCCGAGTCGGTTCGCCTGATGGCTTAACACGACGTTTCGCACGCCGTGGCATCCGTTCGACGGATGCCACGGCGTCGTGCTGTGCGGCACGGCTCGCGGCTTGCACTCCCTAGGGGCGAGTGCCAGAATGAGTTAGCACTCGCTTTCGTCGAGTGCCAAAATCTGGAAGTCACCCGTCCGGGAGGGACGACACACTTATGGCAAAGATCATCGCTTTCGACGAGGAGGCCCGCCGCGGCCTCGAGCGCGGCCTCAACACGCTGGCCGACGCCGTCAAGGTGACGCTCGGCCCCCGCGGTCGCAACGTCGTGCTCGAGAAGAAGTGGGGCGCTCCCACGATCACGAACGACGGCGTCTCGATCGCCAAGGAGATCGAGCTCGACGACCCGTACGAGAAGATCGGCGCTGAGCTGGTCAAGGAGGTCGCCAAGAAGACCGACGACGTCGCGGGTGACGGCACCACCACCGCTACCGTCCTCGCTCAGGCGCTCGTTCGCGAGGGCCTGCGCAACGTCGCCGCCGGCGCCGACCCCATCTCGCTCAAGAAGGGCATCGAGAAGGCCGTCAAGGCCGTCACCGACGAGCTTCTCGCCTCGGCGAAGGAGGTCGAGTCGAAGGAGCAGATCGCCGCGACCGCCTCCATCTCGGCCGCCGACCCCGCGATCGGCGAGCTCATCGCCGAGGCCATCGACAAGGTGGGCAAGGAAGGCGTCGTCACCGTCGAGGAGTCGAACACCTTCGGCACCGAGCTCGAGCTCACCGAGGGCATGCGCTTCGACAAGGGCTACATCAACCCCTACTTCGTCACCGACCCCGAGCGTCAGGAGGCGGTCTTCGAAGACCCGTACATCCTGATCGCGAACCAGAAGATCTCGAACATCAAGGACCTTCTGCCCATCGTCGACAAGGTGATCCAGGAGGGCAAGGAGCTCCTCATCATCGCCGAGGACGTCGAGGGCGAAGCTCTCGCGACGCTCGTGCTCAACAAGATCCGCGGCATCTTCAAGTCGGCGGCCGTCAAGGCCCCCGGCTTCGGCGACCGTCGCAAGGCGCAGCTCCAGGACATCGCGATCCTCACCGGCGGCCAGGTCATCACCGAAGAGGTGGGCCTCAAGCTCGAGAACGCGACCGTCGACCTGCTCGGCCGTGCCCGCAAGGTCATCATCACCAAGGACGAGACCACGATCGTCGAGGGTGCCGGTGAGTCGGAGCTGATCGAGGGTCGCGTGACCCAGATCCGCCGCGAGATCGAGAACACCGACAGCGACTACGACCGTGAGAAGCTCCAGGAGCGCCTCGCGAAGCTCGCCGGTGGCGTCGCCGTCATCAAGGCCGGCGCGGCCACGGAGGTCGAGCTCAAGGAGCGCAAGCACCGCATCGAAGACGCCGTCCGCAACGCGAAGGCCGCCGTCGAAGAGGGCGTCGTCGCCGGTGGTGGCGTCGCGCTCATCCAGGCGGGCAAGACGGCGTTCGCGTCGCTCGAGCTCTCGGGTGACGAGGCCACCGGTGCGAACATCGTCAAGGTCGCCATCGAGGCCCCGCTCAAGCAGATCGCGCTGAACGCCGGTCTCGAGCCCGGTGTCGTCGCGAACAAGGTCGCGGAGCTCGAGGTCGGTCACGGCCTCAACGCCGCAACCGGCGAGTACGGCGACCTCTTCGCGCAGGGCATCATCGACCCCGCCAAGGTCACGCGCTCCGCGCTGCAGAACGCCGCGTCGATCGCCGGTCTGTTCCTCACGACCGAGGCCGTCGTCGCCGACAAGCCCGAGAAGGTCGCCGCTCCCGCGGGCGACCCGACGGGTGGCATGGACTTCTGATCCACGCCTGACGCGTCATGAGAACGCCCCCTCCTTCGGGAGGGGGCGTTCTCTCGTTCTCGGCCGCGACCGAACCCGCGGGCGACCCAGATGAGATGACTCGCGCCGAATACTCGCGGCGGGAGCGTCAGGGTGAGCATTCGGCGCACGTCAGCGTGCTCGTCCTCGTTCCCCTCGTTCCACGTCAGCGTGGCGAGGGGAACGAGGGGGAGCGGACGAGGCCGCGGGTACGGCGCGGGGGGCGGGCGCGGGCACGGCGAGGGGCGCCGTGTTGCCGGGCGCAGGGCAGGCGGGTGACAGCGAGCGCGGGGCGCGGAAGGGTCACGCGGTCGGCGACTCGGGCCGGTAGTCCTCGGGGAGACGCTGGAGCGGCTGCGTCTCGATCAGCGCGTGCTCCTGCGCGTCGCGTCGATCGGCGAGGGGAAGGGAGACCCGGAAGGTCGCTCCTCCGCCGGGGGTGTCGACGACCTCGACCTTTCCATGCAGAAGATCGACGATGGATGCCACGATCGACAGGCCGAGACCCGACCCGCCCGTCTCCCGCGTGCGCGAGGTGTCCGCCCGCCAGAACCGCTGGAAGATCTGGTCGCGAATCTGCTCGGGAACCCCTTCGCCGTGGTCGATGATCTCGATCCACCCCATGTCGGCATCGGCATCCACGCCCACGCGCAGTCCGATGGGGGAGTCGTCGGGGGTGAACCGCCGCGCGTTGCCCAGAAGGTTCGTCACGACCTGTCGCACCTTGTTCTCGTCGCCCAACACGATCGGCGCGAGGCGGGGCGACGAACGGACGGGTTTCGCCGAACTCGTGGCGGGGGGCGAGGACTCGGCAGCGAGCTCGACGACCGGGCCGTCGCCGGTGTCCTTGGCTCGACGCCTCAGACGCGACAGCGTCGCACCCGCGATCGCCATCGCCGAGGTCGTCGGAGCGCCTCTGCGACGACCGTTCGCGCCCGTGGCATCCGTCTCCGTCTTGGGCAGCACGTCGAGGCTCATGACGGGCAGCACGATCTCGTCGCGGCTGGTCGTGTCGTCGACCGTGACCTCGCGCTGCGGTGAGGTGACGCGCAGGTCGAGGGCGGCGTCGCGCGCGATGGGGCGGAGGTCGATCGCGGTGATGCTCACGTCGCGACGCTCGTCGAGGCGCGCGAGAGCCAGGAGGTCTTCGACGAGGGCACCCATGCGGATCGCCTCCTTCTCGATCCGCTCCATCGACTGGGCGACATCCTCGTCGGAGCGGATGGCACCCATCCGGTAGAGCTCGGCGTAGCCGCGCATCGTGACCAGGGGAGTGCGCAGCTCGTGGCTCGCGTCGCCGATGAACCGGCGCATCTGCCGGACGGTGGCGTCCCGCTGTCCGAGCGCTCCGTCGATGCGCGCGAGCATGGCGTTGATCGCCGTCTTGAGGCGACCGACCTCGGTGTCGGGGACGATGTCGGTGAGACGTTGGCTGAAGTCGCCGGCCGCGATGTCCATCGCGGTGGTCTCGACCTGATTCAGACTCCGGAACGTGAGGGTCACGAGCCAGCGGGTCAGCAGCGCGCTCGCTATGAGGATGAGCAGAGCGACGAAGCCGTAGATGCCGACGTAGGCCGCGACGATCCGATCCGTCGGTCCGAGCGGCTGGATCACCATCTGGGTGTAAGAGCCACTGTTGGGTACTTCGAAAAGACCCACGCGCGCGATGAAGTGCTGCCCCGTGACCGGGTCATCCAGGTCGATGCGCTTGTCGAGCTGCGTGTAGGTCTGCGGCGTCGTGAACGTGTCGGGCAGTTGCGGCGTGGCCTTCGTCGACGTGCCGTTGAAGAAGGCCTCGCGCTGGCCCTCGGCGTTGTAGACGACGACCATCGACCCGATCTGCGGGGCGTTCTCGACCGGCGTGAACACCATCCGACCGTCTTCGTTGGTCGTCGTGAAGATGGTGTTCGCGATGTTGCCCGCCGCCTGCTGTGCCAGCTGCTCGTCGAGGTTGTTCACGAGCGTGGTGCGCAGGAAGACCATCGTGCCGATGCCGGCGGCGAACAGCCCGACCGCGAGGAGCGTGACAGTGACGCCGGTGACCTTGGCCCGCAGGCTCAGTCGGCGCCACCAGCGCGTCACGGCATCGTCGGAGTGCAGGAGGAGTCTCCGCTCAGACGGTCTTGCCCGACTTCAGCATGTAGCCGAAGCCGCGCTTGGTCTGGATGAGCGGCTCCGAGGAGTGCGGGTCGATCTTGCGGCGGAGGTAGGAGATGTAGCTCTCGACGATGCCGGCGTCGCCGTTGAAGTCGTACTCCCAGACGTGGTCGAGGATCTGCGCCTTCGACAGCACACGGTTGGGGTTGAGCATGAGGTAACGCAGGAGCTTGAACTCCGTGGGGCTGAGGTCGATCGAGACGTCGCCGACGCTGACGTCGTGCGTGTCCTGGTCCATCGTGAGCTCGCCCGTGCGGATGATCGACTCCTCGTCGGCCTGCATCGTGCGGCGGAGGATCGCCTGGATGCGCGCGACGATCTCGTCGAGGCTGAACGGCTTGGTGACGTAGTCATCGCCTCCGGCGTTCAGCCCCATGATCTTGTCTTCGGTCTCGTCCTTGGCCGTGAGGAAGAGGATCGGAGCGGTGTAGCCGGCGCCGCGGAGACGCTTGGTGACACTGAACCCGTTCATGTCCGGCAGCATCACGTCGAGCACGATGAGGTCGGGTTCTTCTTCGAGCACGGCCGAGATCGTCTGCGCGCCGTTGGCCACGGCTCGCACCTGGAAACCGGCGAAGCGCAGGCTCGTGATGAGCAGATCGCGGATGTTCGGTTCGTCGTCCACGACGAGGATGCGAGGAGCTGTCATGCCCTCATTATCGTGACTGCACCCAGCAAAGTGCTGGATATGGAACGGAAAGCCGCACCCTGGTATGTCTCAGGCAGCCGCGGCGTCGATCCCGTCGGCATCCAGAATCGTGTACGCGTACCCCTGTTCGGCGAGGAATCGCTGGCGGTTCTGCGCGAAATCCTGGTCGACCGTGTCGCGCGCGATGAGCGTGTAGAAGCTCGCCGTGTGGTTCGACTGCTTCGGTCGCAGCAGGCGCCCGAGGCGCTGCGCCTCTTCTTGACGCGACCCGAAGGATCCCGAGACCTGGATGGCGACCGACGCCTCGGGCAGGTCGACCGAGAAATTCGCGACCTTCGACACGATGAGGAGCGAGATCTCTCCCACGCGGAAGGCCTGGAACAGCTCTTCGCGCTCCGCCACGGGGGTCGCCCCCGTGATCTTCGGCGCGTCGAGGGCCTCGGACAGCTCATCGATCTGGTCGAGGTACTGACCGATGACGAGGATGCGCTCGTCGGGGTGGCGCTCGACGAGCCGGCGCACGACGTCGATCTTCGCGGGAGCCGTCGCGGCCAGCCGGTAACGGTCTTCGTCGGCCGCGGCGGCGTATTCGAGCCGCTCGCCGGCGGGCAGGTCGATGCGCACCTCGTAGCACGCGGCCGGCGAGATGAAGCCCTGCGCCTCGATCTCTTTCCACGGCGCGTCGAACCGCTTGGGGCCGATCAGGCTGAAGACGTCGCCCTCGCGTCCGTCCTCGCGCACGAGCGTGGCGGTCAGCCCCAGGCGCCGCCGCGCCTGCAGGTCGGCGGTGAGCTTGAAGACGGGAGCGGGGAGGAGGTGCACCTCGTCGTAGAGGACCAGACCCCAGTCGAGCGCGTCGAGCAGGGCGAGGTGGGCGTATTCTCCCTTCCGCTTCGCGGTGAGGATCTGGTACGTCGCGATCGTGACGGGCTTGATCTCTTTGACCTGGCCCGAGTACTCGCCGATCTCTTCGGGGGTGAGCGTCGTGCGGCGGAGCAGCTCGTCGCGCCACTGCCGGGCGCTCACGGTGTTCGTCACCAGGATGAGGGTCGTCGTGCGGGTGTCGGCCATGGCGCCCGCTCCGACGAGGGTCTTGCCCGCCCCGCAGGGGAGCACCACGACACCCGAACCGCCCTCGGAGAACGAGTCGACGGCTTGCCGCTGGTACGGGCGCAGGCTCCACCCGTCCTCGGCGAGATCGATCGGGTGCGGGGTGCCCGGTGTGTAGCCGGCGAGATCTTCGGCGGGCCAGCCGATCTTGAGGAGCTCCTGCTTGATGTGGCCTCGCGCCCACGCGTCGATCAGGTAGGTGTCGGGCGTGGGGTGCCCGATGAGCAGGGGTGAGATGCGCTTGTTGCGTGAAACCTCGCCGAGCACCGCCGGGTCGGTCGAGCGGAGGACGAGCTCGTTCTCGTCGTTGCGTTCGATGACCAGGCGTCCGTAGCGGTTGACGGTCTCGCGGATGTCGGTGCTCACCGAAGCCGGGACCGGGAAGCGCGACCAGCGGTCGAGCGTCTCGAGCATCGCGTCGGCGTCGTGGCCGGCCGCCCGCGCGTTCCAGAGCCCTAGCCGGGTGATCCGATAGGTGTGGATGTGCTCGGGTGCGCGCTCGAGCTCGGCGAAGACCGCGAGCTCATGCCGCGCCGTCTCCGCCTCGGGGTGTGCGACCTCGAGGAGGACGGTGCGGTCGCTCTGCACGATCAAGGGGCCGTCAGCCATAGCGTTCGAGTCTACCGGGGTCGCGGCGGTCGAGCTTCACGCGGCGTCACTCGACGGGTGCGATCCCGTCGATGTGCGAGAGCGGGAGCGTGCGCTCGACGTCGGCGCCCCGGTCACGGCCGCGGAGACGGCCGCCTCCCAGTCCCGTCGCCTCCAGACGGAACACGCGCGTCGAACCGTCGGGCAGGCGAACGGTCACGTCGATGATCGCGCGGGCACGCACCGCCTGGTCGAGTTCGCGTTCGAGCCAGGCGGCATCCGAGTCCTCACCGCCAGCGCGTACGCGCCCGATGAGCGGCGCGTAGGTCTCGAGGGGATCCGTCGACGGGGTGTCGGCGGCCAGCCGGGCGCGCTCCAGCGTCCTCGGGGCGCCGGACTCGTCGACGGCGACGGCGGGGTAGTGCGCGTCGGTCAGCGCCCAGAAGACGACGTCGGCGGCGACGTGCGATTCGAGGGCCTCGTCGACGCGGGACAGGGCGACGGATCGCAGGGACTGGTCGACCTCCATCGCCTGGAGGAGAGTCGGGTCGGTCGTCGTGACCCGCGTCAGTCGCGTCTCCGGGTCGCTCGAGACGCGGACGCGACCGTGCTGCGCCGAGGTCCGCTCGATCACGTAGGCCAGGGGCTGCGGCAGCCCGGTGAGCGACAGGTCGGTGAGGAAGTCGCGCAGGGACTCGGCCGTCTCGCCACCGGTGATGGCTGCGCCGATCGTCGCGGCGCTGAACCGGTAGCTCGACGCCTGTGCCCGGGATTCTCGCGTCGCCATGCTCCGCAGACGCACATCGAGGTGCGGAGCGAGCGGACCCGGGGCGATGGCCGTGAGGTCGTTCTGGAGGTACACGCGGTCGACCTCGGGCGGAAGGAGGTCGCGGAGGGCGGAGACGTCGACCTCGTCGCCCGCCGCGAGTCCGGAACTCCAGGGAGGAGTCTGGTCGGCGGCGTCGATGAGGCCCCATGCCGAGAAACGCTCTCGCCACAGCGCCGCCCGCTCCGCGCCGGACGGGTCGAAGGGCAGTGCGTCGGGCCAGCTCGCGCTCGGGATCCAGCCGCCCTCGGCTGTGCGATACGCCCGGGGCAGGACGTCGCGCAGGGTCTTCGCGGTCTCCTGCCATCGATCGAGGGTGGGTAGGCGCAACCACGCCTTGCCGGCGGGGGTGACCAGCCACGCGCGGCCCGTGCTGCCCAACAGACCGACGGATGCCGCGATCCCGACGAGCAGATCCGCTTCCTCGGGTGTCTCCACGGCTCCCGCATCCACGAGGCGCCGCCGCTCGGTGGCGCCGAGCGATCCCGAGCCGATGCGTCCGAGCGGTGCGTCGAGAGTCAGGAGGAGGACGTCGGCCAGGGCCGCGGCGTTGGTGAACGCGGCTTCGGCGGCGGCATCGGATGCCGCGGCTCGGCCGGGGCGGGAAGGCTCGGCATCCGGGATCCCGTCGGGGAACATCTCGCCGACGATCGCGGCGACCGCTGCGTAGGCGACGCCGTCGTCGCGCACGAGAGCTCGCGCGACGAGCGCGGCGCGCACGTCGGTGAGTACGGGCGATCCGGTCGAGACGGCCGCGACGAGGGCTTCGGCCTCGGTCCGCGTCAACGGGGGGAGTGCGCGGGAGATCGAGGGGGGATCGAGCAGCGCATCCGCCGCGTCGAAGGTGTCGCGCCACGTCGCCGAGGGTGAGACGTCGCGCTCGAGAAAGAGCTGAGCGAGGTCTTCGTCGGCCCGTGCGCTCAACGAGACCGCCAGTGCGCGTTGGTCGGAGGTCTCGGGCACGGTCAACGCCCCTTGTTCGCGCGTGCCCTTCGCACGAAGCTCATGATGAGCACGGCCACCAGGCACGCGAACGCGACCGGGGGTGCGATGTAGAGCAGAACGCCCACCGTCGGCCAGATGCCGGTGCTCATGTCGGCCTTGGCCGTCGACGCGATGATGATCGCGAAGAAGCTCGCGACGGACAGGATGAGCAGTCCGAGCGACATGAACGCCAGGATGCGATCGACACGGCGGATCGGGACATCGCCGTCGGGGGTGCGTGTGCTCATCGCCCCTCAGCCTACTGCCTGGCACGCGTGGCGTAGGCTGAAGGGCCGGGATCCGTTCGGGTCCCGGGTTCCACCGCGCGTTCGCGCATGTCTTTCAGCGAGGTTTCCATGCCCACCGGCAAGGTCAGGTTCTACGACGAAGAGAAGGGCTTCGGCTTCATCGCCACCGATGACGGCCAGGACGTGTTCCTGCACGCCACCGCCCTGCCCGCCGGAACCCCCGCGCCCAAGGCCGGCACGCGCCTCGAGTTCGGCGTCGCCGACGGCAAGCGTGGTCTGCAGGCTCTGTCGGTGCGCGTCCTCGAGGCACCCGTGAGCATGGCGAAGCGCTCGCGCAAGCCCGCCGATGACATGGCGATCATCGTCGAGGACCTCGTCAAGCTCCTGGACGGCATCGGCGGCGATCTGCGTCGTGGCCGGTACCCGAGCGGTGCGCACGCCAGCAAGATCGCCGCGGTACTGCGCAAGGTCGCCGATGACTTCGAAGCCTGAGCAGCCGGTCGACGACCGACTGCTTCACGCCCACGACCTCGCGCTGAGCGCGCTGCACGAGATCACCCCCGCCGACACGGTGGGGCCGCCCGCCGACTACATCGTCGAGAACGACGGCGTCGTCTCGCTGCGGTTCCACACGCGCCTGCTCGGGTACCCCGGGTGGTACTGGACCGTGAGCGTGGCCGTCGTCGACGACGCCGAGCCGACGGTCCTCGAGGCGGAGCTGATGCCCGGCGAGGGCGCGCTCCTGGCACCCGAGTGGGTTCCCTGGGCGACGCGCCTGGCGGATTACCAGGCGGCGCAGGTCGCCGCGGCGGAGAGCGGCGAGTCGGATGACGACGTCGACGATGACGATGTTGATGATGACGATCTCGACGGCGAAGACGACGACGCCGAAGACGACGACGAGTCGGAGGACGAGCCGAAGGCGCGGTTCCACGCCGGAGACCTCGACGGTGTCGACATCGATGAGTTCGACGAGTCGGGTGACGCCGAGCCGGAGTCCGAGGACGACTCGGACGACGACGAAGAGGACGACGACGAAGAAGACGGCGACGAAGAAGACGGCGACGAAGAAGACGACGACGAAGACGACGAGGACGAGCGCGAACGCAGCTACTGATCCCGTGAACGACGAAGGCCGTCCCGTGCGTGTGCGGGACGGCCTTCGTCGTTCGATCAGGCGCCGGGCAGGCGTTCGATCGTGTAGTCGATCGCGCCGATGAGACGGCGGACGTCATCGGGCTCGATCGAGACGAACGTCGCGACGCGCAGCTGGTTGCGACCGAGTTTGCGATAGGGCTCCGTGTCGACGATGCCGTTCGCGCGCAGGCTCTTGGCGATCGCCGCGGCGTCGATGCTCTCGTCGAAATCGACCGTGACGACGACGGGGGAGCGGTCGGCCGGGTCGGCGACGAACGGCGTCGCCACCGCGCTCGCGTCCGCCCAGTCGTAGAGCGCCGAGGACGACTCCGCCGTGCGCGCTCCGGCCCACTCCAGACCGCCGTTGTCGAGGATCCAACCGAGCTGGTCGTCGAGGAGCAGGAGGGTGGCGAGCGCCGGGGTGTTGAGCGTCTGCTGCAGTCGCGAGTTGTCGAGCGCGTTCTTCAGGCTCAGGAATTCGGGGATGTACCGATCGGATGCCGCGATGCTCTCGATGCGCTCGATCGCCGCCGGCGACACGGCGGCGTACCAGAGTCCGCCGTCGGAGCCGAGGTTCTTCTGCGGGGCGAAGTAGTAGACGTCGGCCTGGGTCACGTCGAAGTCGATGCCGCCCGCGGCGCTCGTGGCATCGATGACGGTGAGCGCACCCGCGTCGCCATGGACGCGTTCGATGGGGGCGGCGACGCCCGTCGAGGTCTCGTTGTGCGGCCAGGCGTACACGTCGACGCCCTCGACGGCCTCGGCGACGGTGCGCGTGCCCGGTGCGGCCTTGCGCACATCGGGGGTCTGCAGCCACGGGGCGGCCGCGGCCGAGGCGAACTTGCCGCCGAACTCGCCGAAGACGAGGTTCTGGCTGCGCTTCTCGATGAGGCCGAAGGCGGCGGCATCCCAGAAGGCGGTCGATCCGCCGTTGCCCAGGATGATCTCGTAGCCCTCGGGCAGGCGGAACAGCTCGGCGAGACGCTCGCGCGTGCTGGCGACCAGGTTCTTCACGGGGGCTTGGCGGTGCGAGGTGCCCAGGATGCTCGCGCCACGGGTGACGAGAGACTCGAGCTGCGCTCCGCGCACCTTCGAGGGGCCGCATCCGAAGCGGCCGTCGGCGGGCAGGAGGTCGGTGGGGAGGTCCACGTGCGGCATGGGCTCGATTCTAGGGCGCGGGGTGGCGGCATCCGGAGTCTGTGTCGGATGGGGTCGGTAGGCTGTCCTTACCAGCCGCGCGACGCCGAGGACTCCTGAATGACCGATCTCATCGACACCACCGAGATGTACCTGCGCACGATCCTCGAACTCGAGGAAGAGAACATCGTGCCCCTGCGGGCCCGCATCTCCGAGCGTCTCGGGCACTCCGGCCCCACCGTCTCGCAGACCGTCGGCCGGATGGAGCGCGACGGTCTCGTGGTCGTCTCCGAGGACCGCCGCCTCGAACTCACCGGTGACGGGCGTCAGAAGGCCGTCGACGTCATGCGCAAGCACCGCTTGGCCGAGCGCCTGCTCAGCGACGTGATCGGTCTCGACTGGGCCTACGTGCACGACGAGGCCTGCCGCTGGGAGCACGTCATGAGCGAGCAGGTCGAGCGCCGCCTCGTCGAGCTTCTCGGGCACCCCACCGAATCGCCCTACGGCAACCCGATCCCCGGTCTCGATCAGCTCGGCGACGTCGCCAGCTCGACGTTCGAAGAGGGCGTCGTCGGCCTGGTCCGCAAGCTCAACGATGCGGGCGGGCCCATCACCGGTACGGTGCGGCGCCTCGCCGAACCCGCCCAGGTCGACCCCGAGCTGCTCCAGCAGCTCAAGGCCGCGGGGGTCCTGCCCGGGGCGCGAGGCGACTACCGGTTCAACGAGGGATACGTCCTCGTGCAGATGGAGGGCGCCGACGAGGGGCTCGAACTCCCCGTCGAGGTGGCGTCGCACATCTTCCTCGTCGACGAGGCCTGAAACCCCTTCTTCGGTCGTCGATTCGTCGCGTGGTGTCCCGCGATGTCGTCGCGAGGCCGGGGCGGCCGTGCATCTCCTGTACGCGATGTCCTTTGCGTGACTTGTTCGTTATCTTCGGGTAGCCTCTGAGGGTCCACAGGCGAGAAGCCCGCCGTCGGACCCCTCGCGGTTTGCCTCCCCGGCTCGTCGTCCGCAGAGGGTGAAGCCCGCACATCGTGCCCCCAATATCGAGTGCTGACGAGCCAGCGTCTTCACGGACGCAGAGGCGCCGGAGGAAATTTGGCTGAACACACCCATCCCGTCGATGACCGACCCGAGGTCTCCTCGACGGGGCTGACCCGGAAGAGCGCGCGCGCAGCGGTTGCCCGACCCTCGCGTCGCACCATTCGACCCACCGCTCCCGCGGCATCCCCGGTTCCCCGGACCGCGCCGCCCGCCCGTTCGCTTCCCGCGGCCCGCCGCGTCGGAAAGCCCCTGCGCAGCGCCGTCATCCTGTCGATGGTGGCCGGTCTCGTCGCCACGGTCGCGATCCCGGCTTACGCGGCGACGGTGCCGCCCTCGAACACGGTGACCCTGGGCGAGATGTCCGCTCCCGACAACCAGTCGATGGTCGTCGCCTCTGACGTCGCCAGTGAGACCCTCGATCGCAGCAGCTACTCGGCGACCACCGCCGACGAGATCCAGAAGAAGAAGGATCAGGAAGCCGCCGCTGCCGCCGCCGCGGAGCGTGCGCGTCAGCTGGCCGCCAGCGCCGGCGCATCGCTGTCGAACATCGACCTCAACATGACCGCTCCCGGTTCGGGAGAGGTGCGCTGGCCGCTGACGAGCTACGTGCTCGGTCGTGGTCTGTGGGACTCCGGATATCACCAGGGCGTCGACCTGCTCGCTCCCGGTGGGCAGCCGATCTTCGCCGCCGCCGCGGGCGTGGTGAGCACCTCGTCCGAGAGCTTCGGCGGCTACGGCGTGGGTATCGTCATCGAGCACGTGATCAACGGTCAGAAGGTCTCGACCACGTACGGACACATGACGTACGGCAGCCGTCAGGTCCAGGCGGGCGACACCGTCGCCGCGGGCCAGCTCATCGGTCTCGTCGGGTCGACCGGAAGCTCGACCGCCAACCACCTCCACTTCGAGGTGCACATCAACGGCCAGGTCGTCGACCCCTACGCCTGGCTGCAGCAGAACGCGGGCTGACCGCTTCTCCTCGAGCGCTGGACCTCGACAGCTCGACCTCGACACGGCGTGTCGGAGACTCCTGTTCTCCGACACGCCGTTTCTTGTTTCCCGATCTCGCGGACCCGGGCGTGTCGGTGGTGGGTTAGCCTGTCAGCGACGTCGGGAAGAACCGAAGGGAAAAGCCGATGAACGCCAGGCCACGCATCCGCACCATGGATGCGCTCGGGCTGCTCGTTCTTCGGCATCGTCTGTTCGGATGCCACGGTCTCACCGTGACTCCTCGGGCGCTGTCTGTCTAGACAGCGCCTTTTTTCATACGCCTGCGCACCTTCCTCTCGTCGCAAGTCGAACATCCGAGAAGCCGTCTCGGCCATTCGAGAGGAGACCTCATGCGTACTCTGGTGCTGAACGCGGGCTACGAACCGCTCGCCGTCGTGTCGTTCAAACGAGCGCTCGTGCTCGTGATGAACGAGAAGGCCACCGTCGTCGAGCGCGTCGACGAAGATCCGGTCTGGGCCGCGGGAGGGACGTACGATCGCCCGGCCGTGATCATCCTCACGCGGTACATCCGGGTGCCCGGGGCGCGTCAGGTGCCGGTCACCCGGCGAGGGGTGCTCCGCCGCGATGCCCACCGGTGCGGGTACTGCGGCAAGACGGCCTCGACCATCGACCACATCCTGCCGCGTTCGCGCGGGGGGAAGGACACGTGGGAGAACCTCGTGGCCTGCTGCCTGCGATGCAACAACGTCAAGGGCGACCGCACGCCGCAGGAGATGTCGTGGGAACTGCGGGTGATCCCCGCCCCGCCGAGGGGGTCGTCGTGGACGGTGCGCGGTGTCGACAAGAGCGACCCGCGGTGGGAGCCGTATCTCGCGCTCGCGGCGTGATGGCGCTCGTGCGTCGGTGATCGTCCGCTTCCCGCGGCCCTGGTGTCGGCGGTCGGTGGTGGAATGGGGCCATGACACGTGCTCTGGTCGTCATCGACATGCAACGGGGTTTCGACGACCTCGCGTTCTGGGGTCCCACGGCCAATCCCGACTGTGAGGCCAACGTCGCCGCCCTTATCGAGAGGTGGAGCCGCGAGGGCGAGCCGATCGTGATCGTGCGTCACGATTCCCCGAAGGAAGGCTCGCCGTTGCACCCCGCGGCGCCGGGGAACGCCCTCGTCCCGGCGGTGGCCGCCGTCGAGCCCGACGTGCTGGTGAGCAAGAGCGTGAACTCGGCGTTCTACGGCGACCCCGACCTGCGGGTATGGCTCGACGAGCGCGGCATCCGGGATCTGGTGATCTGCGGAATCCAGACGAACATGTGCGTCGAGACGACCGCGCGGATGGCGGGAAATCTCGGGTACGACGTGACGGTTGCTCTGGATGCCACGCGCACCTTCGATCTGATGGGCGAGGTCGCGGGCGTCGGGACGGTCAGCCGGACGGCGGCGGAGTTGATGGCCGACACCGCTCTGGTGCTCCAGCAGGGCGGATTCGCGCGCATCGTGCGGACGGTCGATCTGCTCTGAGGGGCGCTGGTCATCGCGCTCGGGACGATGTCGGAGGTAGATCGTATCTTCGAACCACAGGGATTGAGAGTGTAGAACACATGTTCTAACCTGTGGGAGTGAGGGCGATCGTGCGAGACCAGGTGCAGGCGGTGCCTGACATCCACGCGCTGCGAGACCGTCTCGAGCGCATGCAGGGCCGGCGGATGGACGCCCCCGTGCTGCCGACGCACCCGGCTTTCACCTCGCTCCTTCCCGGCGGGGGACTGCGGTCGGGCTCGGCCTATGCGATCGCCCGGTCGTCGTCGCTGCTGCTCGCCCTCATGGCGCGCCCGTCGCAGGACGGAGCCTGGTGCGGAGTCATCGGCATGCCCGAACTGGGGGCGGAGGCCGCCGAGAAGTATGGGCTCGATCTCGACCGTCTCGTCTTCATCCCCGATCCCGGGCCGCGCTGGTTGGCGGTCACGGCGACGATCGCGGAGGTGCTTCCCGTCGTCGCCGTGCGCCCTCCCCAGGGCTCGAACGCGGCACGCGGCGGGGCCGAGGCCACGCGATTGGCTGCGCGTCTGCGTGACCGGGGGACCGTTCTGCTGGTGCAGGGATCGTGGCCGCAGGCGGAGGCCGTCATCGATGTGACCGACCCGCGTTGGACGGGACTGGGGCAGGGGAACGGATACCTGGCCGGTCGCGAGCTGACGGTGTCGGTGAGCAGCCGACGCTCTCCGAACGCCCGCCGGGCGCGCATGCTGCTGCCCGCGGCCGACGGCACGATCGAGATGCTCGGCGCTCCGACCGAGCGTCTCGTCCCGCGCACGCACGAGACGTACCGCACCCGGGCGGTGGGCTGATGCAGGCGCCCACGCGCAGCCTCGTGCTGTGGTTCCCCGACTGGCCGATCACGGCATTCGCCCGCGAAGCATCGTCGCCCCCGCGCGATGACGCCCCCGTGGCGGTGTTCGCGAACAACGTCGTCGTCGCCTGTTCGGCTGTCGCCCGTGCTCACGGGGTCCGGCGCGGGCAGCGTCGACGCGACGCGCAGGCGCTCTGCCCTACCTTGGTGGTGATCGCCGCCGACCCGGTCCGTGACGCGCGGGTCTTCGGTCCCGTCGTCGCACGCATCGAGGACCATGCGCCGGGCGTGCAGGTCGTCCGGCCCGGACTCTGCGCCCTGCGCGCCCGTGGCCCCGCGCGGTACTACGGCGGCGAAGCCGAGGCGGCGCGCACGCTCATCGACCTCCTCACCGCCGACGGCTTCTCCGGGGTGCGCGCGAGCGTCGCGGACGGGATCTTCACCGCCGGCCATGCGGCGCGCGCGGCGTCTTCCGATGACCCCGTGCGGGTGGTTCCTCCCGGCGACGCCGCGCCCTTCCTCGCGCCGCTGTCGGTGGCGGCCCTCGACGACGACGAGATGGCGAGTCTGCTCGCGCGACTGGGAGTCCACACCCTCGGCGCCTTCGCCGCGATGCCCGTCGAGCGGGTGCTCGAGAGGTTCGGGCCACGTGGAGCCCGACTTCATGCGCTGGCCGGTGGGCGCGACTCCCGACCCGTCGAACCGCGTATCCCTCCTCCCGAACTCCACCGCGACGTCGCGTTCGAACCCCCGCTCGATCTCGCCGACCAGGTTGCTTTCGGCGTCCGCGTGGCGGCCGATGAGTTCATCGCCCACCTCGGTGCTCAGAATCTCGTCTGCACCGAGCTGCGCGTCGTGCTCTCCGGAGAACGGGGAGAGCGCAGCGAGCGTGTCTGGCTGCATCCGGGGTCTTTCGACGCGGCGGCCGTCGTCGACCGTGTGCGCTGGCAGCTCGCCGAAGACGGGCAGGGCATCTTCGGCAGCGGGGTCGCCGGGGTGCACATCGCACCCGAGGCCGTCGACGACGCCGCGCACCACAGCAAGGGGCTCTTCGGCGCCGGGCCTGACGAGCGGGTGCATCACGCGCTCTCGCGTGTGCAGGCCATGCTCGGCCATCGCGGGGTGGTGACGCCGACGATCGGCGGGGGCCGGTGGCTCGCGGAGCGCCAGGTGCTGGTCCCGTGGGGCGATCGCGCGGTGACGGCCAAGGACCGCACCCGCCCCTGGCCGGGCAGTCTGCCGGATCCCCTGCCGGCGACCGTCTACCCCGAGCCGCGGCTGGTGGAGGTCACCGACATCGCCGGGGCACCCGTGTCGGTGGGGGAGCGCGATGTGTTGAGCGCCCCGCCCGCCGTGCTCGTCACGGGCGAGCAGCGCCGCCGCATCCTCGAGTGGGCGGGACCGTGGCCCATCAGCGAACGGGGATGGGACCCTCTGCGTCGTCGCCGGGCGCACCGGTTCCAGGTCGTCGACGCCGACGGGGGCGCGTGGCTGCTCGTGGTCGAAGAGGGGGAGTGGCGAGCGGAGGGGCGTTATGACTGAGCGCGTGGCCCCGCGGGGTGTCGCCCCGCGCGGTGTCGCCCCGCGCGGCGTCGTCGCCCAGCCCGTCGAGTGTCCAGAACACGCCGTCACGAGGGGCGGGGATACGGCGTTTCTTGGACATTCAACAGCGCTGGCGGGGGCGGGGTGGCGCCGGGCGGGGTGGCGCGCGGCGGTGCGGGGCGCGGCGGGGTGGCCCCTGGTCGGGCGGTGCGCGGCGGTACGGAGCCGGGCGGTGCGGGGTGCGGCGGGGTGGCGCGCGGCGAGGCGGTGCGTGAGGGCGGGGGTGCCCTGATGGGGTGGAACAACCCGCCGGTGAAGTGGTCGGAGCTCGAGCGCCTGCTCAGCGACGCGCGGCGCCCGACAGGGGCTCCGCCGAACGGCGACGGAGGCGACAGCCCGGCGTGGTCGCACAAGCGCGGAGCCTATGTCGCCCCGGAGATCGAGCGCCCCGCGGACGCCGTGCCCTATGCCGAACTGCACGCGCATTCGTCGTACTCGTTCCTCGACGGGGCCTCCTCACCCGAAGAGCTCGTCGAAGAAGCAGAACGCCTAGGTCTTCACGCGCTGGCGGTCACCGATCACGACGGGTTCTACGGGATCGTGCGTTTCGCCGAGGCGGCTGAGGCGCGAGCGGTGCGGACCGTGTTCGGGGCCGAGCTCTCGCTCGAGCTCCCCGGACCCCAGAACGGCGAGGCCGACCCCGCGGGATCGCACCTTCTCGTGCTGGCTCGGGGCGAAGAGGGATACCACCGTCTGGCCGCAGCGATCACCCACGCGCAGCTCACCGGGGCCGAGAAGGGCCGCCCGGTCTACGACCTCGCGGAGCTCGCGGAGCGTTCCGGCGGCCCGAAGGATCCGCACTGGGCGGTGCTCACCGGATGCCGCAAGGGAGCCGTGCGGCACGCGCTGGCATCCGAAGGTCCGGCGGCGGCCGCTCGCGAGCTCGACACGCTCGTCGACCTCTTCGGCGTCGAGGCCGTGTTCGTCGAGCTGATGGATCACGGGAACCCACTCGACTCGCGCCACAACGACGTGCTGGCCGCCCTCGCCGCGGAGCGCGGACTGCCGATCCTCGCCACCAACAACGTGCACTACGCCGTTCCCCGGAAAGAACTGCTCGCGGCCGCCGTCGCGGCTGTGCGGGCGAACCGCGGTCTCGACGAACTGGACGGGTGGCTCCCGGCCCATGCCGGTGCGCATCTGCGCTCGGGGGCCGAGATGGCGGCCCGGTTCGCCCGCCACCCCGGCGCGGTGGCACGCACGGTGACGCTCGCCGACGAGCTCGCTTTTCCCCTGCGTCGCGCCAAGCCTGCGCTGCCGAAGCAGGCGGTACCCGAGGGACACACGCCCATGTCGTGGCTTCGCCATCTGGTGTGGGAGGCCGTTCCGCGCAAGTATCCGAACCTCTCCGCCGACGATCGCGACCGCATCGAGCGCGAGCTCGGCGTCATCGAGATGAAGGACTTCCCGGGGTACTTCCTCATCGTCCACGGCATCGTCGCCGAGGCCCGACGCCGCGGCATCCTGTGTCAGGGGCGCGGGTCGGCCGCCAACAGTGCGGTCTGTTTCCTGCTCGACATCACCGCGGTCGACTCGATCTTCTACCGGCTGCCGTTCGAGCGGTTCCTGTCGAGCCTGCGCGACGAGGAGCCCGACATCGACGTCGACTTCGACTCCGACCGTCGCGAAGAGATCATCCAGTGGGTCTACCAGGAGTACGGGCGCGAGCGCGCGGCCCAGGTCGCCAATGTCATCCAGTACCGCCCGAAGAACGCGGTGCGCGACATGGCCCGTGCACTCGGGCATTCGCCCGGGCAGCAGGATGCCTGGTCGAAGCAGGTCGAGCGCTGGGGGGCGACGCTCGAGACGGGAGCGGACCACGACATCCCCGATCAGGTCATCGAGTTCGCGGCCGAGCTGTTGAAGGCGCCCCGGCACCTCGGCATCCATTCCGGTGGCATGGTGCTCACCGACCGGCCGGTGGGCGAGGTCGTGCCGATCGAGCACGCGCGGATGGAGAATCGCACGGTCATCCAGTGGGACAAGGACGACGCCGCGTGGATGGGGCTGGTGAAGTTCGACCTGCTGGGGCTCGGCATGCTGGCGGCGCTGCAGTACTGCTTCGACCTGATCCGGGATGCCACGGGCGAGACGTGGGAGCTGTCGACGCTGCCGAAAGAAGAGAAGGCCGTCTACGACATGCTGTGCCGCGCCGACTCGATCGGGGTGTTCCAGGTGGAGTCGCGGGCCCAGATGGGGCTCTTGCCGCGGTTGCAGCCGCGGAAGTTCTACGACCTCGTGGTGCAGATCGCGCTCATCCGCCCGGGGCCGATCCAGGGCGGTGCCGTGCACCCTTTCGTGCGGCGGAAGCTCGGTCAGGAGCCGATCACGTACGTGCACGAGAAGCTGCGACCCGTGCTCGAGCGCACCATGGGGGTGCCGGTGTTCCAGGAGCAGCTCATGCAGATGGCGGTTGCGATCGGCAACTGCACGCCCGAGGACGCCGACCTGCTCCGGCGGGCGATGGGGTCCAAACGCGGGCTGGAGCGGATTGACTCGCTGCGCGAGAAGCTGTACGCCGGCATGGCCGAGAACGGGCTCGTCGGCCAGGTCGCCGACGACCTCTACGCGAAGATCCAGGCGTTCGCGAACTTCGGTTTCGCGGAGTCGCACTCGCTCTCGTTCGGGCTTCTGGTGTACGCGAGCTCGTGGATCAAGCTGCACTACCCGGGCGTGTTCCTCGCCGGGCTCCTGCGGGCTCAACCGATGGGGTTCTATTCGCCCGCCACGTTGACCGCCGACGCGCGGAGGCACGGGGTGCGGGTTCTCCGGCCCGACCTGCTGCGCTCGGGTGTCGAGGCGGAGATGGAACCTCTCGACGAGGCGCGTGCCCACGGGCCCACGGGGCTCGAGGCCTGCACCCCCGCGCACCAGCCGCCGACGGGGGAGTTCGACCGATCAGCGCCCGACGAGAGCGCCGCGCACCGGCGGGACGGAGCGTTCGCGGTGCGGCTCGGACTGGCGGGAGTGACCGGGATCGGCGTGAAGGTGGCGGAACGCATCGTCGCCGAACGAGAGCGGAGCGGTCCCTATCGCGACATGCGCGACCTCGTGCGGCGCACGGGGCTGATCACCTCGCAGCTCGAGGCGCTCGCGACCGCGGGAGCCTTCGAGAGCCTCGGCCATTCGCGACGAGAAGCGATCTGGCTTTCGGGGTCGGCGGCCCAGGACCGCCCGGAGTTCCTTCCTGACTCTCTTGTGGCGGTTCAGCCTCCGCTGTTCACCGACCCGACGAGCTATGAACTGCTCGCGTCCGACCTGTGGGCGACGGGTCTCTCCACCGACGATCACCCCCTCACGCACTTCCGCTCGGCGCTCGACGCGCGCGGGGTCCTCACGTCTCGCGAACTGCAGACGGCCGAGACCGACCGCCGGATCGAGGTGGCAGGGCTGGTCACCCACCGCCAGCGTCCGGCGACGGCATCCGGGATCACCTTCCTCAACCTCGAAGACGAACACGGCCTCATGAACATCATCTGCTCGGTCGGGGTCTGGAATCGCTACCGCCGGATCGCGCGCGAATCGCCCGCCCTGATCGTCCGGGGCATGCTCGAACGCTCGGTCGAGGGCGTGACGAACGTGGTGGCCGACGGCTTCACCGACCTCCGCGTGGGCGTCTCGCACGCATCGAGGGATTTCCGGTGATCGCGAGCCCGCTCACTAGACTCGGGGAACTCGCATGAACCGCCCGCATCACCATCCAGGGGGACGACCATGACCGACACGCCCACTCCGCCCGAAGGCTGGTACCCCGACCCCGCAGGCAGCGGCGGGACGCGACGCTGGGACGGGGCCGCGTGGACGGACGAGGTGCGTCCAGCGGTCAGCGAGCGAACGGACGCCGCGCAGGTCGATGCGCCGAGCTTCGCCGAGGTCGAGACCACAGCGGTCGCCACAGCGGGCGAGAGTCAGGATGAAACCGAGGCCGCGGCTCCCGCCGCGTCGACCGAGCACCCCGCGGCGCCGACCGAGTCTGTGCCCTCTCCGGCCCCGGCTCCCACTGGTCCATCCCCGGCAGCGTCGGATGCTCCGGCCGAAGCGGCTGCTCCGCCGGCTTCCACGGTGCCCGCGGCGCCCGCCACCCCCGCGGCCCCCTCTGCCACGACCACCCCCGCGGTGCCCACCACCCCCGCGGCTCCCGCGGCCCCCGCCGGCACCCCGACCTACTCCACCGCGCCGGGCTACCCGGGTGCGGCTGCCGCCTCAGCTCCGGGATACCCCGCGTCTCCGGGCTACGGCGTCGCGCCGGGATACCCCGCGGCGCCGGGATACCCGGCCGCCCCGGGGTACGCCGGAGCGTCCACCCCCGCGACCCCCGTGAAGAGCGGTATTCCCACCGACACGGTCTGGGTGTGGCTGATCGTCGCCCTGCCCCTGGTGCAGTTGCTGTCGTTGTTCCTCATCGACTGGCGGTCGATCCTGGAACAGGCGATCTACTCGGCGGCGTTCTCCGAGAGCGGCGGGTACTCGTCTTCCATGCTGAGCGCGTCGGTCGGAACGACCCTCGCCACCCTGGGGGTGAGCGTCCTCTCCCTCGTGATCGCGGGTCTCAGCATCCTCTTCGCGTTCCTCGACTGGCGTCAGCTCCGCGCACGCGGAATCCAGAACCCGTTCCACTGGGCCTGGGCGTTCTTCGTCTTCCTCATCTCGTCCGGCGTGTACGTCATCGGCCGCGGGATCGTCCTGCGCCGGCAGACCGGCAAGGGACTCGGCCCGATCTGGGGTTTCATCGCCGTGACCGTCGTGTCGCTCATCGCGGCGACGATCTGGGCGGTGGTCGTCCTCCGCGAGGTGTTTGCCCTCATCGAGCAGGTCGCCTACTACTACAGCTACTGATCGCACATCGCGGTCAGCCCCGTCGGCGGGTGACGATCGCGTCGAGCAGAGCGTGGGCGGTGTCGTCCTTCGAGCCGGATGCCGCCGCCACGACCTCGCCCTCGCGCTCGACGATCACGAGCGCGTTGTCGGTCGACTCGAACCCTCGCGTCCAGCCGACCGCGTTCGCCGCCAGCAGGTCGACGCCTTTGCGCGCGGCCTTCGCGCGGGCGCGTTCGAGCAGCTCGTCGTCGTCGCGGACCGTCTCGGCGGCGAATGCGACGATCGTCTGCCCGTCGCGGCGCGCGGCGACGAGACCGGCCACGATGTCGCGGTTCTCGACGAGCTCGAGAGTGAGTCCTCCGGGGGCGTCCTGCTTGCGGATCTTGTTCTCCGACACCGAGGCCACGGAGTAGTCGGCGATCGCCGCGGACATGACGACGACGTCGGCGTCGGGGGCCGTGGCATCCATCGCCCTGCCCAGTTCATCGGCGGTCGCCACGGCGATGACCTCGACCCGTGGATCGGGGACGACGTCGGCGTCGAGGTGCGCGGCGACGAGGGTCACGCGGGCGCCGCGGTCGGCGGCGGCTCTCGCGATCGCGACGCCCTGTCGACCGCTCGAACGGTTGCCGAGGAAGCGGACCGGGTCGATGGGTTCGCGCGTGCCTCCGGCGCTGACGACGATCGATACGCCCTCGAGATCGCGGGTGCGCTCGACGAGGGACAGTGCGAAAGCGGCGATGTCCTCGGGCTCCGACATACGGCCCGGACCCGAGTCGCCTCCCGTGAGGGCTCCGTCCGCGGGGCCGACGACGTGGACACCGCGTTCCCGCAGCACCCGCATGTTGTGCGTGGTCGCCGGGTGCCGCCACATCTCGGTGTGCATCGCCGGGGCGACCACCACCGGCGCGGTCGTGGCGAGAAGGGTCGTGCCGAGGAGATCGGATGCCAGGCCCGCCGTCATCGCGGCGAGGGTGTTCGCCGTGGCGGGGGCGACGATCACGAGCTCGGCGGACTGCCCGAGCGCGACGTGGCGGACCCGCGCGACGTCGTCGTGCACGGAGGTCGTGACGGGGTTGCGGCTGATCGCCTCCCACGTCGGGGTCCCGACGAAGCGCAGGGCGTCGTCGGTCGGGATGACGTGCACGTCGTGCCCCGCTTTCACGAGAAGGCGCACGAGGCCCACGGTCTTGTAGGCGGCGATTCCCCCGGTGACCCCGACGACGATGAACATCGCCCCAGTCTTCCAGGTGCCCGTCGCTTCGCGGCGACCGGTGGAGGGAGGGGCGGGTGCTCAGCGGCCCTCGTTCCCAGCCCGCGTCCCCGCGCGCGGGTAGCGTGGAGCGGATGTGCACCGTCGTGATCGATGTTCCCGTTGTGGTGGACGAGCCGGTGCGGCTCCTCGCCGTCCGGGACGAGGATCGTGAGCGCCCCTGGCGCGGACTCGGGCCGTGGTGGCCCGATCGCCCGGGTGTTCTCGGCGTGCGCGACGACCGCGCCGGCGGTGCCTGGCTCGCGGTCGACCCCGACCGCCGTCGGCTGGCGGTGCTGCTCAACCGCGAAGACCTCTCGGGCCGCAGCGACGACGAGGTGGTCAGCCGCGGCGCGATCGCCCTCGACGCGCTGGGGGACGGCGTCCCCGAGAATCCGCCGACCCGGGGATTCAACCTCGTCGAAGTGGATGCCACGGGCGCATACCTCGTCGAGTGGGACGGTCTGCGCGCCCAGCGCACGCGGTTGGAATCCGGCACGCACATGATCGCGCACCACGCGGCGGATGACCCGGGAACCCCGCGGATCGCGAGGTGGCTCGAGGAGTTCCGTCGGGCGGGTGTCGGGAACGGATCGGACTGGTTCGAGCCGTGGCTCGCGGTCGTCGAGAACTCGACGCGCGACCCCGGATCGTCGGTCCTCCGGCGAGATGCGCATGACGGTCTCGTGCTCGAGTCACTGCTCGTGTGCGCGGTCCGCATCGGAACCGATGGCGTCGAGGTCCGCGAAGCGGCCCTCCCCGAACCGGGGCGATGGGATGCGGGGCTGCCGACGCGGCTGCGCTCGGGTGACCCTCTTTCGCGGCGGTAGGCTGGTGGCATCCCGCCTCCGTAGCTCAGGGGATAGAGCGCCGCACTCCTAACGCGGGCGTCGCAGGTTCGAATCCTGTCGGGGGCACCACATCGATGACGATGGACGCCGTCGCCCCCGGCTCATGATCTGAGGTGCCGGTCGGTGCTGACCGTGTGACACGCGTCATCGACGCGTGGCTACCGTGCGTCTGAGCGTGGTCGAGTGGACGGCCGCGCGGAGAGCCGGACATCGCACCACGCTCTGCCACACTGACATCGTGAGCAGCACAGTGCGGCCTCGGCGCCGGACCCTTCTCGGAGTCGGGGGCATCGTTGTGGCGATCCTCGCCCTGTACGTCACGGTCGTCGCGCTGTACGCGAGCGGAAGCGACGTCGTTTCGCGGGGTGGCGACGAGCCTCCGGCCGACGCGGTCGCGCTGGTGCTCACGCCGGAGAAGATGGATGCCGCGACGAGTCGACTCACGGTGTCGCTGTTGCCGAATCAGGCGGGCGAGGGGGAGTACACGAACGGCATCGTGGTGAACAAGCCGTTCTACGTGCTGGTGTCGGCCGTCGCGGGTTCGAAGGCGGTGCAGTACGAGCCGAGCCGCCTCGTCGAGCCGGCGGAAGTGTCGTTCGTGATGGACGGCTCCATCGCGGAGTGGCCGTTCGATCGATACCGGGTGACGTCGTACATGGTCGCGGGTGTGGACGATGAGAATGCCGAGACCGTTCCCCTCCCGACGGCGGTCGATGTGAGCGGGCGTGGTGTGACGGGGTGGGACATCACGATGACCGCGCACGACGGCGGGAACGGTCTGATCGCCGTCGACATCGTGGCGTCGCGGTCGGGCGCGACGGTGGCGTTCGGCATCGTGCTGTTGACGCTCATGATCATCATCCCCACTCTCGTCCTGGTGGTCGCGATCGCCGTGCTGCGGGGGCGACGCAAGGTCGAGGTCACGGCGCTGGGCTGGATGGGTGCGATGCTCTTCGCGACGATTCCGCTGCGCAACTTCCTCCCCGGATCGCCGCCGATCGGCTCGTGGATCGACTACCTCATCGTGCTGTGGGTCCTGGCGGCGCTGGTCGCGGGGCTCGTCGTCTTCGTGATCGCCTGGTGGCGGCGCGGTCCGGCCTGAGCCCCGTCGCGGTTCCTCCCCGTGCCTGCGTGGCGCGGACGCGCGTCGGGCCATGCGCCCCGAGGTGACTCGATGTGTGCGAGGTCACCTCCGCTGACGCGATCGGACGGTGTGGCCTCGACCCGATCATGTGATCTCGGGGGCGCGCCGGCAGAGCGGCGATGCCGCGGCGTTGCCCTCGGCGGCATCCTCTGACATGATTACTGAACGATCGGTCGGAAAACCTCGCGGACGAGGTGGAGACGACCCCGCCAGAGTCGGCGGGGGAGAGGATGGCGATGTCGCAGGCGTTTCTCATCGGCGGTGCGCGCACCCCGGTCGGCCGATACGGCGGGGCTCTGGCATCCGTTCGTCCCGACGACCTGGCGGCGCTGGTGGTCGGCGAAGCCGTGGCGCGCGCCGGGGTTCCCGCCGAGGCGATCGACGAGGTAATCCTTGGAGCGGCGAATCAAGCGGGGGAAGACAACCGCAATGTGGCACGGATGGCGGTCCTGCTCGCGGGACTCCCGGATGCCATCCCCGGCCTCACCGTGAACCGCCTGTGCGCCTCGGGGATGAGCGCGATCGCGCTCGCCGCCCAGGCGGTGCGCGCGGGCGACGCCGACATCGTCGTCGCGGGAGGCGTCGAGTCGATGACCCGCGCGCCCTGGGTGCAGGCGAAGCCGTCGAAAGCGTGGGCGAAGCCGGGCGAGGCGTTCGACACCTCGATCGGCTGGCGGTTCACCAACCCTCGCCTCGCCGTCCGCGACAAGGCCACGTTCACCATGCCCGAGACCGCCGAAGAAGTGGCCCGGGTCGACGGGATTTCCCGTGCCGACGCCGACGCGTTCGCTCTCCGCAGCCACGAGAGGGCGATCCGGGCTCAGGATGCCGGACGCTTCCGCGACGAGATCGTCGCCGTCGAGACCCCTCGCGGATCGGTGGACACCGATGAGGGGCCGCGTCGGGACACCTCGCTGGAGGTGCTCGCGGGACTCCGGCCCGTCGTGAAGGGCGGGGAGGTGGTCACCGCGGGCAACGCGAGCTCCCTCAACGACGGCGCCTCGGCGATCGTGGTGGCGAGCGCCGAGGCGGTCGAGCGGTACGGCTTGCGGCCGCGCGCACGGATCGTCTCGCACGCCTCGGCCGGAGTGGCTCCCGAGGTCATGGGACTCGGTCCGGTGCCCGCGACCGAGAGAGCGCTCGCGAAGGCCGGGCTCTCGGCATCCGATCTGGGGGCGGTCGAGCTCAACGAGGCGTTCGCCTCGCAGTCGCTCGCCTGCATGCGCCGGCTCAGCCTCGACCCCGAGATCGTCAACGCCGACGGAGGGGCGATCGCGCTCGGGCACCCGCTCGGCTCGAGCGGGTCGCGGTTGCTCGTCACTCTGCTCGGCCGGCTCGAGCGGGAGGACGCGCGGTATGGCCTCGCGACGATGTGCGTCGGCGTGGGCCAGGGCACCGCGATGATCGTGGAGCGGGTCGATGGCTGAGTCGACGACCGGTTCTCGCGCGGGGGCGGTGGCTTCGACAGGCTCAGCCACCGGCGCGACAGTCACCGGCACGTCCGAGGCCCCGG
>NZ_JBFBJJ010000001.1:377203-385236 GCF_040686055.1 Microbacterium sp. NPDC086615 | reverse complement strand
CCTGAGCGGGCCGAGGTCCCTGAGCGGGCCGAGGTCCCTGAGCGGGCCGAGGTCCCTGAGCGGGCCGAGGTCCCTGAGCGGGCCGAGGTCCCTGAGCGGGCCGAGGTCCCTGAGCCTGTCGAAGGGACCGGTACCCCCGACGCACCCCGCCTGCGCATCGACGCGCACGACGACCGCGTGGTCGCCACCCTCGACCGCCCCGACCGCCGCAACGCGATCGACCAGGCCATGGTCGACGAGTTGCACGCGCTGTGCGCCGAGCTCGAAGAGCACCCGCGCTCGCTGATCCTGACCGGCGCGGGCGGCATCTTCGCCGCCGGTGCCGACATCGCCCAGCTGCGCGAGCGCACCGGCGATGACGCGCGGCGGGGGATCAACGCGAGCGTCTTCGATCGCATCCGCCATTTGCCCATGCCGGTCATCGCCGCTGTCGACGGGTACGCGCTCGGCGGGGGAGCCGAGCTGGCGTATGCGGCCGACATGCGGCTCGGCACACCGCGCGTGCGCTTCGGCAATCCCGAACCCGGCCTCGGCATCATCGCCGCGGCGGGTGCCGCGTGGCGCCTGCCCGAGATCGTCGGCCACGCGCGCGCGAGCGAGCTGCTGCTGACCACCCGCGTGATCGACGCCGACGAAGCTCTCGCCTGGGGGCTCGTGTCGAGCATCCACGAGCCGGACGCCCTGCTCGACGCCGCCCACGCGATCGTCGACCGGATCGCCGCGAACTCCGTGCGGGCGACGATCCTCACCAAGCGTGCGCTGCTCGCCCCGCGCGCGGAGCATCCGGCGATCGACGGCGAGCTGCAGGCCGAACTGTTCGACAGCGCCGACAAGCGCGCGCGTATGACCGCGTTCCTCGAGAGGAAGAAGAAGTGACCACGCTCCCCGAAACCGTCGGCGTGCTGGGCGGGGGCCGCATGGGCGCCGGCATCGCGCACGCCTTCCTGCTCGCCGGTGCCCGCGTGCACGTCGTCGAGCGCGACGCCCGGGCCGCCGACGCCGCCCGCGAGCGCGTCGAGGCCGCCGTGGCCCGCTCTGCGCAGAAGGGCATCGAGATCCCGGATGCCGACACCCTCACGACCGGCGTCGACACCGCCGCGTTCGCCGACGCGGGCCTCGTGATCGAGGCCGTCCCCGAAGACCGCGCGCTCAAGCTCGACGCCCTCGCGCGGATCGAGGGAGTCGTCGACCGCGCCGCGGTGGTGGCATCCAACACCTCCTCCATCTCGATCGACGCGCTCGCCGCCGCGCTCCGCCGCCCCGAGCGGTTCCTCGGCCTGCACTTCTTCAACCCTGTCCCGGCATCGGCGCTGGTCGAGGTCGTCACCGGCTCGCGCAGCGAACCGCAGGTCGTCGGCGCGGCGACCGACTGGGTCGAGGCCATCGGCAAGACCGCCGTCGTCGTGCGCGACGCCCCCGGTTTCGCCTCCAGCCGTCTCGGTGTCGCACTCGGGCTCGAAGCCATCCGCATGCTCGAAGACGGAGTGGCGAGTGCGCACGACATCGACACGGCGATGGAGCTGGGGTACCGGCATCCGATGGGCCCCCTCCGCACGACCGACATCGTCGGGCTCGACGTGCGCCTCGGGATCGCGGAAGAACTCGAGCGCGCGTTCGGCGCGCGCTTCACCCCGCCCGCGCTGCTGCGAGAGCTCGTCGCCCAGGGGCACCTGGGCCGCAAGACCGGCCGCGGATTCTACGAATGGAGCGAACGATGACGTTTCTGCCGAGCTACGTGAACGGCGCGTGGTGGATGCCCCAGGACGATCCCGACGCCGCGGTCGTGCGCGACGCCTCGACCGGTGACGAGATCGTGCGGGTCAGCACGAAGGGTCTCGATCTCGCCGGAGCGGTCGCCTACGCGCGCCGCGAGGGCCAGAGAAGCCTCGGTGCCCTCAGCTTCCCCCAGCGGGCGATGGTGCTGAAGAACCTCGCGATCGCGCTGAACGAGCGCCGTGAGGAGCTGTATGCCCTCTCGGAGCGCTCGGGGTCGACCCGGCGCGACTCGCTCAGCGACGTCGACGGTGGCATCGGCGTGCTCTTCACCTTCTCGTCCAAAGCCCGTCGCGAGCTGCCCGCCGGGAAGGTCGTGCTCGACGGGCCGATCGAGCCGCTGTCGAAGGACGGCTCCTTCCTCGGCCGGCACGTCTACACGCGCCTCCCCGGCGTCGCGGTGCAGATCAACGCCTTCAACTTTCCGATGTGGGGAGCGCTCGAGAAGTTCGCGCCGGCATTCCTCGCCGGGCTGCCCACGATCGTCAAGCCCGCGACCCCCACGGCCTACATCGCCGAAGCGTGGGTGCGCATGGTCGTCGAGACCGGACTCCTCCCCGAGGGATCGCTGCAGCTGATCAGCGGGAGCGTCCCGGGCCTGTTCGACCTGCTCGACCTCGGCGACACCGTCGGGTTCACCGGCAGCGCTTCGACCGCCGAGCGTCTTCGCGCGCAGGCGAAGCCGGGCGTGCGCTTCACGAGCGAGACCGACTCGATCAACGCGTCGATCCTCGGCCCCGACGCCGGGCCCGGCACCCCCGAGTTCGACGCGTACGTCAAGCAGTTGCTCGTCGAGCTCACCACCAAAGCGGGGCAGAAGTGCACCGCGATCCGCCGCGCGATCGTGCCGGCGGGGATGACGGATGCCGTGGCCGCGGCGCTGCGCGACAAGATCGCCGAGCGTGTCGTCATCGGCGACCCGCGCACCGAGGGCGTCACGATGGGCCCGGTCGTCTCGATCGAGCAGCGCGACGAGGTGCTGCGGCAGGTCCACGCGCTCACCGACGCCGGGGGACGGTTCGTCGTCGGCTCGGCCGAGGCGCCCGAGGGCGTGCCCGCCGACGGTGCGTTCCTCCAGCCCATGCTGCTGGCCTTCGCAGATGCCACGACCCCGGCCGTCAACGACATCGAGGCCTTCGGTCCCGTCGCGAGCATCGTCGAGTATGCCGATGTCGCGGAGGCGGCGGCCATCGTGGCGCGCGGCGGCGGCTCGCTCGTCACGAGCGTCGCGACCCACGACCCCGACGTCGCGACCGAGCTGCTCACCCGAATGGGAGCGATGAACGGTCGCGTGCTCTTCCTCGACCGCGACGACGCGCGCACCTCCACCGGGCACGGCGCTCCCGTGCCGCACCTCGTGCACGGCGGGCCCGGTCGCGCCGGCGGTGGGGAGGAGCTCGGCGGAATCCGCTCCGTTCTGCACTACATGCAGCGCATCGCGATCCAGGGCTCGCCGCGCATGCTGACCGCGTTGACAGGGGTGTGGCATCCGGGAGCCGAGACCGACTCCGCCGGGACGCACCCGTTCCGCAAACCCCTCTCAGATCTCCGGATCGGGGATGCCGTGGAGTCGGCCGAACGACAGGTCACCCTCGACGACATCGAGGTGTTCGCGAGATTCACCGGCGACACGTTCTACGCGCACATGGACGAGGAGTCGGCGGCGGCCAACCCCTTCTTCCCGGGGCGTGTGGCCCACGGCTATCTGCTCGTGTCATGGGCGGCGGGGTTGTTCGTCGATCCCGCGCCCGGCCCGGTGCTCGCGAACTCGGGGCTCGAGAACCTTCGCTTCGTCACGCCCGTCTCACCCGGTGACCGCATCCGCGTCGCCCTGACGGCGAAGCAGATCACCCCTCGCGAGACAGACGAGTACGGCGAGGTGAGATGGGATGCCGTGATCCGCAACCAGGACGACGAGATCGTGGCGCAGTACGACGTGCTGACGCTCGTCGCGAAGACCTGGACCCCGGCTCCCGTGGCGGTGCCGGCATGAGCCTCCGGCCGATGATGCAGAACGACCGCGCGTCGGCGATGCTCGGCATGGTCGTCGAGCACGACGCGCCGGGGGAGTCGCGCGTGTCGATGACCGTGCGCGACGACATGCTCAACGGCTTCGCGATCACGCACGGCGGGCTCGTCTTCACCCTCGCCGACACGGCCTTCGCGATCGCCTGCAACGAGGACGAGCGGGTGACCGTCGCCGGTGGTGCCGACATCACGTTCTTGAAGTCGACGACCGCAGGGCAGACGCTCACGGCGACGGCCGCGCGCCGCGCCCGCAGTGGTCGGACGGGCCTGTACGACATCCGCGTGACGGATGAGACGGGTGACCTCGTCGCCGAGGTGCGCGGCCGCAGCATCACGACCAACCGGCGACCGCCGGCGGCGCCCCCGGTCCCTTCGACGGGCTCAGGGACCTCCATCGCGGCAGGGACCTCTGTCGCGGCGGGGGCCTCCGCCGCGCCGGTGGCTGAGCTCGTCGAAGCCTCCGGCCCCCGACCCGTGCGGTTCCCGGTCCCTTCGACGGGCTCAGGGACCTCCGCCGCGGCAGGGACCTCCGTCGCGGCAGGAACCTTCGCCGCGCCGGTGGCTGAGCTCGTCGAAGCCTCCGGCCCCCGACCCGTGCACGACCCCGATCCCAAGCGCAACGCCGCGCTCCCCACCACGGAGGTGTCTCGATGACCATGACCGTTCCCTCGCGCCCCGACTTCCTGGCATCCGTCGATCCGACCGGCATCCCGCTCGAGAGCCTGCGTGCGCTGCAGCTCGAGCGGCTGCGGTGGACGGTCCGGCACGCGTACGAGAACGTCGCGCTCTACCGGCAGAAGTTCGACGAGGCCGGTGTCGGGCCTGACGACATCCGCAGCCTCGACGACATTCGCCTGCTGCCCTTCACGACCAAGGCCGACCTGCGCGAGACCTACCCGTTCGGCATGTTCGCCGTCCCGATGCCCGACGTCCGCCGCATCCACGCCTCCTCCGGAACCACGGGCCGTCCCACTGTCGTCGGGTACACCGCCGGCGACCTCGATCGCTGGGCCGACCTCGTCGCGCGCTCGCTGAGCGCCGCCGGTATCCGCGCGGGCGACCGTGTGCACAACGCGTACGGGTACGGCCTGTTCACCGGCGGTCTCGGTGCGCACGCGGGGATCGAGCGCCTCGGCGCGACGGTCATTCCCCTGTCGGGCGGGCAGACCGCGCGGCAGGCGCAGCTCATCCAGGACTTCGCGCCGGATGCCATCCTCTGCACGCCGAGCTATCTCCTCACGATCGCCGACGCGCTCGAAGCCGCCGGCGTCGATCCGCGCTCGACGTCGCTCCGCGTCGCGGTGCTCGGAGCCGAGCCGTGGACCAACGAGATGCGCCGCGAGATCGAGCGCCGCCTCGACATCGTCGCCGTCGACATCTACGGCTTGAGCGAGGTGATGGGTCCGGGCGTGGCATCCGAGAGCGCCCTCACCAAGGACGGTCCGCACATCTGGGAGGACCACTTCCTCCCCGAGACGATCGACGGCGAGACCGGCGCCCCTGTCGCGGACGGCGAACTCGGCGAACTGGTCTTCACCTCCCTGACCAAGGAGGCGTTCCCGGTGATCCGCTACCGCACCCGCGACCTCACCCGGCTGCAGCCCGGCACGGCGTTCCCGTCGATGCGGCGCATCGAGAAGATCACCGGCCGCAACGACGACATGATCATCCTTCGCGGCGTGAACCTCTTCCCGACGCAGATCGAAGAGATCGTGCTCGGCATCGAGACCCTCACCCCGCACTTCGTCCTCGAGCTGCGTCGCGAGGGACGAATGGATGCCATGACCGTCCGCATCGAGAGGCACCCCGCCCTGGAACGAGAGGTGTGCGAGGCGGCGGGCGTCGTGCTGCAGCAGCGCATCAAAGTGCACATCGGGACCAGCGTCGACGTCCGTGTCGAGGAGCCCGGCGCGCTCCCGCGCAGCGAGGGCAAGTACAAGCGCGTGTACGACCTGCGCTGACCGCGCGCGTCCGTGTCCCTCCCGTGCCCCGCCGCTTCAGGGGCGGGCGCGCGCGAGGGGAGTGTCGTCGAGGCCGTCGATCAGGTCGCGGAGGCTGTCGAACACGTCCGCGGCCCCTGCATCCCGCAGTTCCTCGGGCGAGAACCCGCCGGTGCGCACCGCGACGGTGGGGATGTCCGCGCGCGCTGCGGCGATGGCATCCCACGGGGAATCACCGATCATCACGCCGCTCGATCCGGGCACCCTCTCCAGCGCTGTCTGCACGAGGTCGGGCGCGGGTTTGCTGGCCGCGACGTCGTCGGACGAGGTCCATGCGTCGGCGAGGCCGCGCGCATCGACGAGGTCGAGGAAGTGCTCGACGTGTTCGCTCTTGCCGGAGCTGGCGAGCACGACCTGAAAGCCTCGCCGCTTCACCTCGACGAGAAGGTCGTGCGCCCCGTCGAAGGGGTGCACCTCGTCGATCATCGGCTCGAACTCCTCGGTCCACGCCTCGCGCAGGGCGTCGCCGTGCCGGTTCTCGACGTCGTCGCTCGTGAGCGAGGGGACGAGCTGATCGCCGCCCATGCCGATCGAGCGATGGATGCGCCAGATGGGCAGAACGATGTCGAAGCGCAGGAACGAGCGGTACCACGCGAGCGCGTGTTGGTAGTTCGTGTCGACGAGGGTGCCGTCGACGTCGAAGATCGCGGTGTCTGCCATGCGCCCACTCCACGCGCTCGCGCCCGAGGCGTCACGCCCGTTGCGGTTGCCCAACCCCTCCGCTACAGTTTTACTGAACGATCGGTCTGTAAAGGAGTCGACGATGACCATGACCGCACCCACCCCGGATGCCCTGGATGGCGAGGCGATGTTCGACGCGCTCATCGAGGCCGACGGCCGCATCGAACCGCGCGACTGGATGCCGGACGGCTACCGCCGCACCCTGATCCGCCAGATCTCCCAGCACGCGCACTCCGAGATCATCGGCATGCAGCCCGAGGGGGCGTGGATCACCCGCGCGCCGAGCCTCAAGCGCAAGTCGATCCTGCTCGCGAAGGTGCAGGACGAAGCGGGGCACGGCCTCTACCTCTACTCCGCGGCGCAGACCCTCGGCATCACGCGCGACGAGATGACGCAGCAGCTCGTCGACGGCAAGGCCCGCTACTCGTCGATCTTCAACTACCCCACCCCGACCTGGGCCGACATGGGCGCGATCGGCTGGCTCGTCGACGGGGCCGCGATCTGCAACCAGGTGCCGCTGTGCCGCGCCTCGTACGGGCCCTACGGTCGCGCGATGGTGCGCATCTGCAAAGAGGAGTCGTTCCACCAGCGCCAGGGGTTCGAGATCCTGCTCACCCTCATGCAGGGAACCGACGCGCAGCGCGAGATGGCTCAGGATGCCGTGAACCGCTGGTACTGGCCGAGCTTGATGATGTTCGGGCCCCCGGATGACGACTCGCCCAACTCGGCGCAGTCGACCGCGTGGAACATCAAGCGCTTCAGCAACGACGTGCTGCGTCAGCGCTTCGTCTCGATGCTCGTGCCGCAGGCGGCCGTACTCGGCGTGACGCTGCCCGACCCCGACCTGCGCTTCAACGAGGAGACGGGTCAATACGACATGGGCGAGATCGACTGGAGCGAGTTCCACGAGGTGCTCGCCGGGCGTGGACCGCTCAACACGATGCGGCGTCAGCACCGTCGCGACGCGCACGAAGAGGGCGCCTGGGTGCGGGAGGCCGCTGCGGCCTATGCCGCGAAGAAGAGCGCCGCCCGCACAGAGACGGCCGCTGCCTGATGGCCACCCCCGGCGGCAGCCCCGCCGAGACCTGGCCCCTGTGGGAGGTGTTCGTGCGCGCGAACCGCGGTCTGAGCCACGTGCACGTCGGCTCGCTGCACGCCCCCGACGCCGAGCTCGCCGTGCGCAACGCGCGCGACCTCTACACCCGTCGGGGCGAGGGCGTCTCGGTGTGGGTCGTGCCTTCGGATGCCGTGACCACGAGCGATCCGGGAGCGAAGGGCGCGTTCTTCGAGTCGCCGGCGGGAAAGAACTACCGTCACGCGGTGTACTACACCGCCTCCGAGGGGGTGCCGCACCTGTGAGCACCTCGACCGATCACGAGTCCCGGTCCCTTCGACAGGCTCAGGGACCTGACGCGGCCCAGGTGGCTGAGCCTGTGGAAGCCCCCGACGCGGGGGGCCGGTCCCTTCGACAGGCTCAGGGACCTGACGCGGCCCAGGTGGCTGAGCCTGTGGAAGCCCCCGACGCGGGGGGCCGGTCCCTTCGACAGGCTC